>CBDCGM010000001.1:0-48747 GCA_965216815.1 Acidimicrobiales bacterium
CATCCCGCACTTCCCGCACCCGAAGCAGGCTTTTCTGCTCGGGTCGCATCTTAGACATGACTACGCGCGCAAGCCGATCTACGAGGTCCTATTCGGCGGCGCGGCGGGCGGCGGGAAGTCCGATGCGTTGCTCATGGCCGCCGCGCAGTACGCTTGGAAGTTTCCGCACTTCCGTGGGGTGCTGCTACGGCGAACGCATACGGAGCTGATGAAAGCGGGCGCGCTCATCTCGCGCGCGCTTCAGTGGTGGCCAGGGCAAGGCGTTGCGTGGGACGGGTCGAACAAGATCTTCCGCTTCCCGAACGGCGCGACGGTCGAGATGGGCTACCACGCCACCGAGACCGACAACGGTCGGTACCAGGGAGGCGAATGGCACTTCATCGGGTTCGACGAGCTGACGCACTGGCCCGACCCGAACGCTTGGGAATGGCTTCTCTCCCGGTGTCGCAAGAACGTCCATGATCCCATCCCGCTGCGAGCGTTTGCAGCGACGAACCCCGGCAGCGTCGGGCACGAGTGGGTCAAAGAGCGCTTCATCGGCGGGACGAACATGGAGACCGGCGAGTACGTCCCGCCGATTGCGCCGTTCATCCCGTCGCTCATCGTCGACAACCCATCGCTCGACGGCGAGGCCTACACGCTCACCCTGATGAACATGCATCCGACGACGCGCGACCAACTCCTGCGTGGCGACTGGGATGCACGCGAGCCGGGTGACTACTTCCGCGTCGAGTGGTTCGGGCCACTGCTCCAAGAAGCCCCACCTCCCGATCAGTGTCTAAGAATCCGATGGTGGGATCTCGCAGCGAGCATCAAGAAGGATGCCGCGAGGACGGCCGGAGTGCTTCAATCCCGCACCGCGCGAGGCGTTCGCGTCATCGAGCATGCGGTAGCATTTCGCAAGACTCCTGGTGCGCGCGATGCGGCGATCCTGCAGCAGGCGCAGATCGACGGGCATGGCGTCATCGTAGGATTAGAGATCGAAGGCGGATCCGGGGGACCGGCGCAGTTCGAGACTCTGTCTAGACTGCTCAAGAAGCACGGGTTTCGAGTCGTCGGAGCGAAGCCGAAGGCCGACCTGACGGATCGCGAAGGAAGGCTGCTCATTCGGAACCCGGTGTCGGACAAGGCAAAAGAGCTACGCGCCGCACCGGTCGCGTCGTGTCTAGAGCGAGGCTACATCAAGCGCGGCGAGTGCCCCGACACCGGGCAACACAAGTGGCACGGGGAGCTCGAAGGTGTGGATCTCATGGATCAGACTGATGGGATTCGTCTCGTGGCTGGACCGTGGACGCAGGGCTACATCGATGAAGTGTCGGGATTTCCCGAGGTGACATTCAAGGATCTGGCAGATGCTACTAGCGGTGGCTGGGCGTGGCTTGAAGCGCATCCGTTCGGGTCATCGGTTCCGTTCGAGCAGCAGGCCGCGCGGGTAGCTGCGGAACAGCAGAACGTCCATCCGGAAGATCGATCGGAGCCGGCTTTCGAAGAAGGTTGGATGAAGCCGCCGCCGATTCTACGAGGGAGGCGGAAGCTCTGGACGCCTTGACATTTTAGACAGCCTCGCATAGCTTGGAAGGTAGCGGCGCGGGGCGGTCGTTCTGAGCTCGCCACTCTCGGGGTAGGGGGTGGCGAGCTCTCTTTTTAGACAAAAGGCTTGTGATACTTTAGACAGCTATGCGATAATACTCTCATGGAAACCACGACTACAGATCTCTGCGAATCACTGTTGGCTACGCGGCAAGGCATGGCGAGGCTACGTCGTCTAACGGAGTGCTTTCGGACCGCTGTCAAACTCGCCTACACTGCGGACGGACGCTTGCGAAAGGCTGGGGAACGGCCTGAGTACGACGCGCGCATGGAGGCGTTGCGGTTGCGGTGGGGACCGGAGCTGTTTGAGCTCGTGAGCGAGCACTACGAGGACGTGCGCGTGGCCGCACGCCAGGACGAAGAAGATCGCCGTCTAGGCTACTAGGAGAGAGCCATGAGAGACTACGACGATGCGCCGATGATCCGAATCGAGCTGGAGCACGCCGGGCGACGGATTGCGAAGTTGTTGACAGATCGGTCGAGCGAGACAGTGAACAGATCGCCAAGGCGGTCAACGTGCTCGATATCGGTCGAGTCGTGCGGGCTCAGGTCGAGCAGCGAGTGCAAGTAGCGATAGGCGAGGAGCTGAGCCGATACTTGCGGAACGACGGAGCCACGGTCATCCGCAAGATAATCGGGGACGCATTCTCGGAGCCGGAAGGCGCGGCGCCGATGACGCTTCAACAAGAGCTGCGAGTATTGATGCAGCTTCACGCCAGGCGTTTCGGTCCGGACAAGACTCGGGAGATGCTTGCGACGCATGGCGCAACGAATCCTGGCCATGTCCGCACAGTTCCAGAAGAGCGGCGTGTCGATTTGGTGCTGGCGATGCACCGAGTGTTGGGGGAAGCATGACGCACGAAAGAAACGCGATTATCGAGTCGGCTCGGTTCGACATGGAGCGCGGTTTGACGATCTTCCTCGGACTGGACTACGGCGACTCGACGTGTCAAGGGTTCGGAGGGTGGTTGCTCTACGCACCGAAGGGTTGGGCGGCGCATGAGTGTCCCGCGAACTTGTGCGGGCATTGGATCTATCGGATGTTTGAGGTTGCGGGTGTGTCGGATTGGGGTGATCTAGTGGGGCGGGCGATCCGAGTCC
This sequence comes from Acidimicrobiales bacterium, assembly GCA_965216815.1. GTDB lineage: Bacteria > Actinomycetota > Acidimicrobiia > Acidimicrobiales > SHLQ01 > JADFOM01. Next base: position 2,692 of record CBDCGM010000001.1, read on the forward strand.
GCCGCGAGGGTTCGGATACCATTCTCGGAGGGCGCGTCATTGCGATAGGCCACATCACGAAAGACGACTGGTTCGATCCGAAAGCGGAGTTCGGTCCTGCAATCGAGGCCTATGAAGCGAAGGGAAAGTCATGAGATCGGAACCAACCGTCACGCTTCTGAAGCGCGATTTAGACAAGCAGCTTGCGGAAGCAAAGCTCGAAGGACTACGCGAAGCGATTCGGATCACGGAAAGCGATGGGGCTTATGGCTATTGCGGCTGTGAGAATCTCATCAAGCAGCGACTGATCGAGTTGCAGCTAGAGCACGAAGAAAAAGCGATGGCGGAGATGCGCGCGCTTCTGAGGAGACGAAGCACATGAGCCGTTGCCTTCACGGAGAAGACCCGAAAACGTGCGATCGTTGTTGGCAGCTACCAACTGATTCGGATCTCGACGACGTGATCGATCAGATGGCGACCTTGCTCCACGATCTCACCTCGTGGAGGCAGTGGAGACGGAAAGGCAAAAACCTGCACGAAGACTACTTTCGCACATGGCGGCGTCTCGTCGACGATGCCGCGGATCTGACGAACACCATGCGAACCGTAGGAGAGGGCACATGATCGTCTACCGCATCCAAGGCAGTACAGGTGACGAGTGGGTCATCGAATGGGTCGCGCACTTGAAGGAAGCACGAGAGATCAAGGCGCTGATGCAGGAAGCCTACGATAGGGTATGGTTAGACAAGATCGAGATCTCGGGAGGGCGCACGGAGCTCGTTGCAGCACTCAACCATGCTCACGACAACCGATCGGTCTGGAAGATCTTGGAGGACCTACAAGCATGACTCGACGAAGCAACGACTACTATCGACAGAGACGTCGCGAGCGGGCGCCGCCTCGACCCGCGGCGAATCCGTGGATCATCATCGGATGGATGCTGCTGGGCGGGGTCCTGGCGTTCGTCCTGGGGGTGATCGGCTGCACCGGCGTGCTGCTGTCGCAGTGAGGAGGCTCGACATGTGGAAGCTGGCGCTGCTCGAATACGGGTTGATCCTGGCCCTGTCTATCCTCGGACTAGGCTTCGTGGCGGGGTTCTGGTGGCTAGCGTGGACACTGTTTGGACCTTGGTGCGTCTTGGTGGCAGGGGGCCTAGCCGCGGTGGTGTGGGTCGCGGGCAGCGCGCTTCAAGGTAGGGAGTCTGACCTGGGTTTTTAGCGCGAAGCCCTAGCTCGTGGTAGTCTCGGAGGCCGGACGAACCTCCCGAGGAATCACGAGATGCTGTACAACGAAGGCCTGGCCTACGGAAACGCGCGCTTTCAAGCCAACACGCTCAAGGTCGCTCTGCTCAAAACGACCTACACGCCCGACAAGACGCACAAAGGCTTCTCCGCGGTGTCAGGCGAAGAGCTCGGCACGTCAGGGACGGGCTATACCGCGGGTGGCGCCACGCTCGGCGGGAAAGGGCTCACCGTCGACGACACGAATCACAAGGCCTACGACACCGCGGCGGACGTCGAATACGGTCAGCTGAACAACGGCACGATTCGGTACGCGGCGATCTATGACTCGGTAGCCGACCTCTTGATTCGCGTCATCGACTTCGGGTCGGACAAGGTGCTCAACGACAGCGAGGTCACGCTTCGCTTCACGAACACTCGGGTTCGCGAGCACTCGGCAGCGTAGACGATGCCGCTTCCGGTCAACGTCACTCTCGAAAACTGCCACTTCACCGCGGACTCGGCGGGGCTCATCCCGATTGATGGCGCGATTCAGTGGCAGGACGCTCCTACGTCTGTCGACTTCGGGATCACCGACGGCTGGACGGGGGAAGAGTCGCTCTACGATTCGAACGATGAGTGCATCTTCGATTTCGGTGCGAAAGGGACGTTCGCCGGGTACCTCGGCTCGATGGCCTCGCAAACGACTCGACGCGTGCATTGCCCAGGTGTGCCTTTAGACAGAGGCGAGCGCATCACCGGGACGGTCAAAGCCGGGTCGATCGCGACGACGATGTTCACGAATCCGGGCGACGGGCTCGCGAAGCTAGGAGGGGATCTCCCGGAGCTCGAAGTCGGGTCGACGGTTTTGACAGCCGCACGGAATCTCGTCCGCGACTTCAATCCGCTGCGAGAGTCCCGAGAGATTGATGGCCGGAACTCGACCTACGGCATGTATTTCCGGTGGCGTCTCCTGATCTGGCCTGGCTCGGACCGGGTCAGCTTCATGGTCGAGATGCCCTACACCGATGAGCGAAAAGTCGATCGGTTGATCGCGTGGCCGCGGATTCGTATTCGCGTACCGATCGCGTGGGGTTTACACGTCGAGCACTCGTCGCGGTGCCCTGCAGGCACGGCCTACACGGAAGGCGCTTACCGCTACTGGGACATCGTCCCAGCGCACTCGATCTTCGATGCGCAGAACCCACGGTTCAGGGGGTCGTTCTTTGTCGGTTCGGAAGGAACTCCGGATTGGAGCGAGTGGCAGGCGATGCCGGGCAACAAGTTCGACGTCCCGCGTCTACTCTGCGACCCCGAAGAGTTCCGAGGGAAGTTGTTCTTCTACGACGGCTTGCCTGCGAAACCGCTTAGCTTTGACGACAGTTCGTGTCGAAGCCGTTACGCCGGGTGGTCCGAACGGATGAAGTCGCGAGACACGCGCTACGGTCCGAACGACTACACGAGACCGGTACACCTCAACGAGCTGAACAATCGAGCAAATGATGGCGGCTCGCAGCCTGACTTCGCGTCCGGTCCGTTCTACGAGAGCTTCGTCCGGTCGGGCGGGAACCCGCTTCGTTTGCCGGAGCTCGATGCGGCAGGCGATCGGCACATCTCGCGACCGATCACGCAGCGCCGTCGAGGTCTAGACGAAGTCGATCCAAACGACGCGCGAATCGTGAAGTGGGGCGATTACACGGACACGGATTTCGTGCTCGCGTCGGACTACATCTTCTTGCAACTCATCACGGCGAATCCCGACGTTCGAGGCAAGGCGACTGACGGGGAGAACGCGAAGGGCAAGTACTATCGCGGCATGGTGGGCGTGAAGCGTTCGCACCAGTCCTACTTGCATGCGATCGAGTCGATGTTTTTGACGGGGTGCTTTGACGCCGAGGACATCGTTAGACAGCGCATCGAACTCTGGCTGTACACGTGGATCATCAACACGAGCTACACGCACGCGCGCGTAGCCGAGATGCGCTACGCCAGATCCCTCGACATGGCAGCTTGGATGTGGTTCGTGACGGGCGACTCTCGAATCGTCACGCACATGAACAGCATGGAGGGGATCAAGACGTGGATCTGGGATCAGTACTACGACCACGTCAACAATAACCACGTGTTCCGCACGTGGGGCGGGACGAACAAGGTTCTAAACGATCGCGTCGATTTGGGTGGAGGAGACGTCCGCTGGTTCAGAGGTCGACCGAACGACCCCTGGCAGATCGCACTAGCGATCGGCTACTACCGTTGCTACCAGCTCACGGGCAAGGCGTTCTTCTTGACGTGCGTGCAGGACATCACGCGCACGTGGGTCTTCCTGTTCCGGTTCGGACGATACCGTCTAAAGAGTCGCTCCGGGACCTACTATTTCGTCGGTCCGAGATGGCACGCACACTTTCAGATGATGTACCCCGGGTTCCGGAACAACCCGGGGACGTACGGCGAGTTCCCGCCGGCGTCGTGGCTGACGGAAGCCGGCGAGTTCATCTACTGGAAGGCGAACAACACGTCGACATGGTATGCCGCAATGCTGTGTCTAACGATCCACGTCCACGCGAACGAACGAGCGACTAGAGATCGTGCGCTAGCGGTCTTGGCCCAGGAACTCGTCCCGTGGTACCAGGCTCAGAACGTCAGCATCATGGACGACCGCGGCGAGTGGTACGGCGACGATGAGCTCGTCCCGGGCTATCGCAGCACTGACCACGTGATCGACGCGGCGCCAGAGGATGTCTACCACCGCGAGCTAGGGTTCTCCCTAGACTTCAGCGTCATCGAAGCTACGGCCGACTTGCGATACGTTTCGGAGCCAGGCGCCACTTTGGAGCTGGCAGGACTGGACCTCGACGCCGTCGCGGATCTTCGCGAGACGTTTGAACCCCCGGTGACGTTGGAGATGGGGACGCTCGAACTGATCGCGGACTCGGAGCGAGTGCGAACCGCAGAAGGCGAGTCGGAGCTTGATCTCGTTTTGAATCTCGACGCCGTGGCTGAGGTTCAAGAGACGACGGAACCCGGGACGGCGTTCTACATGGATTTCGTGGCGAGCCCGGAAGAGATCGAGCACTCGGAGCCTGACGCCGTTCTAGACATGCGGCCGGTGGGAGCTACGGCACCGACGATGCTGATCCCAGTTTTCTCGGGTCCGACCCCGATCGACGTTTTCTCGGGCGCCACGGTTCAAGAGAGCGTCGGGTCCGGACCAACACAGATTCCCTGGAGGCCGCAGAGATGAAGCTCGTATTTCACGAAGGTGACAAAGAGTCGTGGAGCTTTCCGATCCATGACTCTGTCACGAAACTGCCGATCACGACGAACGACGTGACGGCTGCGACCTTCGTCGCAAAGTTCGGGACGCTCATCATCACCCTGACTTTGGGCAGCGGGATCGAGGCGGCCCTTGTGGGCGGGAATCTTCGGGTTACCGTGACGGTTCCAACGACTGAGACCGAGAAGCTTTCGGACTCGGGGGTGGTGCTCGACGGGGCGTACCAGTTCCGGGTCACGAGAGGTTCGATCGGCCCGGAGACCCTGGCTGAAGGCACCGCGGAAGGCGTCAAGAAGCTCGAAGGGGGATGAGATGAGGACTCGGGTGGGCTTGCTGTTCGTCGTCGTGTTCGTGCTGTTCGTCACGTCGGGGTTAGCGCAGACCGTTATCCCCCCGGGCGCGACGACTGCCAACGGCTCGACGGAGCACAACGGGCTCTGGTCGTTCGATACGCTGTCCGACACGACCTACGTCCCGCAGGCCTGGACGCCGAGCTCCGCGAAGTGGGGAGAGCTCGCCTGGACGACGCACGCGCGTCCGCCTCAGTCGATCGGCCAGTCGTTCTACTTTCGGCACGCCGAGAACGTGCGGCTTTGGATCGGACCGTGGGACGAGGCGAACTATGGCGCGGTCGACACGTCGAAGCTGTCGCTCGTGATTCTTCGCAAGATCGACCATGGCAAGCGACCGTTCGACGGCAAGCGTGTGCCGTTCGATAAGGTGTTCAAGTTCGACCATCCTTACACGCACGCCGGCGGCCCCATCGTGATCCACATGGAAGCCGGCACGTGGAAGAGCAACCTGCCGTGCCCGCAGTGTTGGTGGGACTTCGAGACGTTCTACGACAAGACGCAGAAGGGTCCGCAGCTCGTCGACAAGATCGACCTGCGCTACTTGCCGTGCGCGAACATCAAGTCGACGTTCGAAGTCTGGAACGCGCGCGGCCTGAGCCGGTTTCGCGTGGAAGCGCCAGGCGTCACGAACGCGCCGTGCATCTTGGCGTTCGGGCAATGGCTTGGCTCGCAGAGTTGCGCTCGCGTCTGGGGCGTCGTGTTCATTCCGCACGTGCTCACTGGCAACGTGGCCTACTTTGACATCCCGCTGCCGCAAGCGGACTTCGACACCGGGTGGCAAGCGTGGGTGTTCGGTACGACGCAGCAGCCTAACGATTCGTTCGGTCCCGGGCACCAGATCCGCAGCATCGGCTGGGCGACGTGGAACTGGAAAGGCTACTGGCGCGCGTCGCGCCCCGGCAAGTCGGTTGAGTCCATCGAGCCCAAGATCTCGATGCTGAGGTAGCGCGATGACTCTTGTGCAGATCGACGAAATCGGCACTGGCAACGAACTGACGACGTGGGAGTCAGATACGCGCAACGGTCCCGTGACGAACGACACGATCTACGTCGCGAGAGCCACAGCATCTTTGTCTTTGACCGGGGCGGTGTTCTTCTCAAGCACGGACGTTGATGCGGGGAGATTCCGGGTTCTCGAAGGTGCGGAAGACGGGATCACGATCGATTGCTCAGCGGCGAACACGCTCAGGTGTCGCGAAGCATTCTTTGTTCTCCGTCGGTTGAGCCTCGACGACGTAGGGGGAGGACAGTTGTGGTGGAACGAGGCCACATACGACGGCAAGGCTCTGCTTGACAGGGTACAGGCATTCGCAAAGGCTGCAGCGACGATTCCGTTTCTGGACTATGCAGACGAAGCGAGTTTCTACCGAGACTGCGCGGCGCTCGGGGGCACGGGGTTTGGGAACTTCGGGTTTATCGCTACATCGGCTCCGACAGGGGAGAAGTCGTACTTCTTCAACTGTCTAAGCTACAAGATGGACGGGTCGTTGGGCATCGGCTTCCACGATGTCGAAGAGACTTATGGGTGCATAAGCATCGACAGCAAAGGAAACGATTTCTCGTCTGTTACGAAGGACGATTATTGCATCTCGTCCGACGCGACTGCGATCGGCACAAACTCGCAAACCTCGAAGACCGCCGCCGAGTGCTTCCGCGACGCTTCCTCCGACGACTTCCGCGTCAAGGACTCCGACTCCCCGCAGGTCGACGCAGGCATCTGGCTCCCGCCGGTCAAGCCGTTGCATCCCGACGTTGCGCTGACGACGCCGAGTTCGATGAAGAGCTTGGTGACAGGCTTGCGGGAGTTCTATCCGCTGTCAGAAGGCAAAGACTCAACGTCGACAGATGTGGTTAACGGGTACGTTTGGAGCAAGCACGCTAGCCACGCTTGGGCACGGACGCTCAATCTGACGGCTCTTCGAGACACGACGGAAAACGGCAACGTCCTCGCAAGCGAGCCGATCTACAAAGAGACAGGCTCTTGGACGATCGAATGCGTTTTGAGCTCACCTGGCGGCAGCGGGAAGTACTTCTACGCTTCAACCAACGGTGGCCTGGCGCGGTATCAGTTCGGGGTGACCGCAGGCGGAACGGCGATTCAGCGTTACATCGTCAACGACCAAGGCAGCGTGCTCACTAGCGGGACGTTCCTGCTAAATCGTCCGATCAACAAAGTGCCTTCGATCATCGAGCTGGTGGACGACGAAGGCACTTTGACGTGCTACCAAGATGGCATCGAGGTTGGGTCGATCTCCTACACACGTTTCCCGACGACGTTCGGGAATCATCAGTTCCTGCAGAACTGCCAAGGCGACTACAGCTCGTTCGGGATCTGGGAGCGCGCTCTCACTGAGCGCGAAATCCGCCACCGCGCGCAACACCCCTGGTCGCTCATCGGCGGCGACGAGCCCCGCGACCTCCTCGGTGTCTACCGTCCGCAGCCGACGCAACGGGTCGTCTACGACGTCGGGCCGTATGAGTTCGTGCCGCCGGTGCGCGCGGCGTTGCAGCCGAAGCCAGAGCCGTGCGTGCTCAACCGGGCGCACCCGTTGGCGCAGCACTGCACCCTCGCGATTCCCGGAACGTTCTTCGATCTTGCGACCGGTATTCGAGGCACGCCCAACGCTGGGCTTGTGCAAACACGAGAAGGTCTCGATTGCGCGAACGCAGGTACGCTTGAATTTCCGCAGGCTATGACGTTTGACTCGGCACCGGTGTTCTCGTGGGCCATGTGGCTCAAGGGTTCGGCGATGACGACGGGTCTAAAATCACCGTACGCCCCGGGCGCGGGATCGAATGGCATGGAAGTGCGCTTCAGCTCAGGGACGTTGCTTGTGATCCCCTGGGGGCACACGACGTACACGTTCTCGGCGACGACGTGGGAAGAGGATGTGTGGTATCACGTCATGTTGAGCTACCGAGCAGGCAGTACCGACTTGGAGCTGCATCGCGACGGTAGACTCGTTGAAACGGCGTCAGCGACAGGGTTCACGCCACGCAGCGGGACGACAGCGATCATCGGAGCCGCAACTACCGGCGGCACGCGTCACTTCGACGGCGTTATTGGCGATTTCAAGTACTGGGATGTACCTCTGGTCGGGCGTCAGATCGCCGACCTCTACGACAACGAACTGAACGGCAACTGGCCGCTATACCAGATCCCCGACTCGATCTTCTCACGCGTGCCGTCGTTGGTCGGCTAGGAAAGAACCATGGTGCAAAATCAGACTATCGCAGAACCCTTCGCCGTCACGCTCGACCCGGCCAGCTTGGCCACGGGAGGGGCGAAACAGAGCGAGCAGATCGACGCAGCGGACCACCTCGGCCTGCCACGCTTCCGCTTCAACGCACAGATCAAAACCGGTGCCGTCGCTCCAACCGCGAACACCACGATCGAGTTCTACCTCGCGCGCACGCTAGGAGACACCGAATCGGGCGAAGTGTCGGAAGACAACGCTGGTGCCGACGAGGCCGCGATTACGGTGAGCCAGTCGAAACTCGTAGGTACGATTGTCGTGTCGGCCGATGCGAACGAGACGTACTACGCGTCGTTCGACGTCGGCGTCGTGCCGAAGAAGTTCGCGCTCATCATCAAGAACAACATCGGGCAAACGCTCAGCGCGACTGCAGCGGATCACAAGATCGTAGGTGAGTTCTACGGCGAACGAGTTTACTAGGAGGTTGCCATGAAGACCGAACATCCCGACGACAAGCTCAAGTTGAAAAAGCCGCTGACAAAGCCAGAGCTTCGCGCACGGCGCCGCGCGATTCGAGAGGGCACGTTGCTCGCTCCTGCGCGCGACGAGCTCAAGGCCGCGGAGGCCGCAGAAGAGCGCAAAGCCGAAGCGGTAGCTCAGCAAGCAGCGCGGTCGAGGTGGATCGAAAAGAAATGCGCGCAACTCGACGCAGAGCTCGAAAAGATCGGACCTGCCAAGAAAGGCGAAGACGACGAGGTCACGGAACGGCGTCGCATCCTTCTCACGGCGAAGAATCGCTACGCGAACGAAGCAGTGGCCACGTCAGAGGTGCTCGCTTCGGCTCCCGCCAAAAACGACTCTCCTCCGAGCTCGCCGATGGTCGAGATTGTCGAAGGACAGATGATCCGGCTAGAGGATCTGCAGCGACACGCTTTGATGCGTCGCATGAAGTCAGAAGAGTTCTGGCAGAACTTCACGGCAGAAGAGCGAGAGACTTGGTTGGCCGAGCACCACGCATCGGCGTGGGCTTCGCTCAACGAGGACGAGCGCGCAACGCTACTGGAGGAGACGCTGCAGGTCATGCGAGAAGAGGCGCTGATCGGCGACTAGCGCTTCTCGAAGCCAGGAGGACGTCACGATGACAACTGAGCTTCGCGTCAAGAACCAGGCGCAACAGATCTACGTCCGCGCGCTGTCGTCGGCTTGGCGCGGCATGCAGCTACACGACCCGTCGTTGTGGCTGCAGCGCGAACCTGAGATCGAAGAGAAGATGCTGCGCGATGGCGACATTGCGCACGCGGTGGGCTATCGCCGTCACCTAATCGCGGGCCGGGACTGGACGGTCACGCCGAGGGTGGAGTCGAGGCCTAACGCGAAGCTCGCAGTGCACGTCGGAGAGACGCTCCTAGGAGGAATCAAGCACTTCACGAACGCGCGCTTCAACTTGGCCCGCGCATTCTTCTCGGGCGCGCGGTTCGCGAAGATCCACGGGGAGACGAAAGTCTTGACCCTCGGTGACGGAAGGCCTCGAACGTGGTGGGTGCCCCGACGCCTCGAAGACCTTGATAAGCGCATGTTCCGCGTCGTGCCTAAAACGGACGACGCGACGGGCAAGGTAACGGCGCACTGGGAGAAGTGGAACGTCGGGAGGCAGCGCTTCGAGGTCCAGTCGGTCGACGATGCTGTCACGACGATTCGGCACGTCTACCAAGACGACCAAGCTCAGCTCGGTTACGGCAAGGCGTTACGCGAAGCTCTCGGGTGGGTGTGGTACGCGAAGACACACGTCTTCCAAGAGGCGTTGCAAGCCGTCGAGCGATTTGCGCAAGGCATTCTGTCGGCGAAGGTCGACGGTATCCGCGACGCTGCGACAGGGCTCCCGAACGCGGAGTTGATGGAAGCGTGGGCCAACGTGCTCGAAGACCTCAGGTCGCGACACGTCATCGTCTACGACTCCTCGGATCACATCGAGCACGTTCAGCTAAACGGTGAGGGGTGGCAGCTCATTGAGCGCATGCTCGACCGTCTAAAGTCGATGGTCTTCACCTTGACCATGGGGGCGAACCTCACGACAGCCGCGGATGACGGAGGCAGCTACGCGCTCGCGGAGATTCAGGAGAACAGCACCGAGGCACTCGTCCAGTTCGACAGGCAAACCCTGGAAGAAACGCTGACAGACGACTTGATCGGGTGCGTGTGGTTCATGAACCATGCGAACCTGTTCGAACTCGGGCTAGCCGACGATAAACCGCGACTTGCCATCACGCAGGAGAAGCGTCAAGACCCCAAGGAACGCGCGGAGGTCGCATCGGTTCTCAGCGGCATGGGTGTCGACTTGTCTCTAGTCGATGTGCTCGAACAGACCGGCTTCAAGAAGCCCGAAGAGGGCGAAGACATCGTCGAAGGCGGAAGCTCGAATCCAGATCCATTCGGAGGCTTTGGGTTACCGCCGGCGTTCGGAGGACAGCCTCAACCGCAACAGCCCCAGCCACAACAACCTCAGACAGCGACGCAGTTCCAGTGAGTTTCGAAGCCGACAAGTTTCTCGAAGACGTATCTGGGCGTTTTGCGAAGCCCTACGCGAAAGCGCTGTCTGACTTGTTCGTCGCGCGCGTGCGCGGGAATGTGTTCGCCGGTCGGGACGCTCTAGCAGCCTTCGCCAACTTGCAGCGCGAGACGATGGCAGTCGCGGAGATCTACGGAGCAAGGCTTGCGTTGCGACGAGCGTCTAAAACAATAGCGCAAGCAGCAGACATCAACTTTGGAGCAGAGCAGCTAGGCGGAGGCGAGCGCGTCAAGGCAGATCTACGGAGACTTCGCAAGGACCTGGTGACCTTCGCAAACCAGATGATTCTTCCGGCAGTCACGCTCCAAGAAGCGCTAGACGACATGATCTCTCGGACACCGGTGACGTTGCGGCGAGCGGCTGAGCGTACCGCGCAACGCATCGCGCAGCTCTACAGCGAGGAGCGCGTTGCAGCGTTTGCGCGGTCGGCCGAAGCTGTCGTGACGAAAGAAGCGCAGGACTTCATCGCTCGCGCTATCCGAGAAGGTATCGCTGAAGCGGACGCGGGTAAGCGTCTGTCGATGAGCATCGAACGGATTCGCGTGGAGTCTCAGGCATGGACCGAAGGCTACGCACGCACGGTGTTCCGGACGAACGTGAATACCGCAGTGACCGCAGGGCGCTTTAGACAGGTTCAAGACCAAGACGTTCGGAGTGTGATCCCGGCCTTCCGTTTCGATGCCGTAGGGGACGCGGACACGAGGTCAAATCACAAAGCGGCCGATGGAATGATTCTCCGTGTCGACAACACGGCCTGGAATCGCATCGCGCCACCACTCGGCTACAACTGTCGGTGTCAGGTCTCGATGGTTTCGATCATCGATCTTGAAGCGATGGGTCGCGTCGATAACGACGGCGCTGTGATCGAGAGTCGCATCCCCGCTGGAGCGTTTCCAGACGAGGGGTTCCGGCACGGCGGTCGACCTGACCTCTTCATCGTTGATGGGGGCGGGACGTGAGCGATTGGCAAGAGCTCCGACGCAAGCTACAACGAGAGGTCGCGATGCGCGGCGCGAAGCGTGTCGCCGATGAGATTCCCGCGCACATGGCGACTGTCTACCGCCTCGTGCGAGGCGACACGAAAGCACCTAGCAAAGCTGTCGAGGCGGCAGTTGAGCGTCTAGTGAAGAAGGAAAACGACGATGACGACAGTTCGAGGGTATAAAGCGACTCGCGACGCTGACGGAACGTTGACGGTCCACCACGTCCCGATCTTCTTCGAGTGCGAGCGAGGCGAGACAAACTTCGACCGCAAGTGGATCAACGAGGCGGTCGCTAAGGCTCGACTTGCCGCGAAAGATCACTACTTCGCACCGTTGCACATTCGCCACCACGAGGTTGCCACCGAGATGAACGACTCGGTTCGACCGGCGGGCTACTTCAAGGTCGTTGGAACGCGCGAGATGACCTTCAAGGGCGAGAAGAAACTGACGGTGCTATCCGACTTGGTCATCACCGATCCATGCGCGCAAGGCGACGTTTTGGCGAAGCGGTTGCCGTACCGCAGCGTCGAAATCTTCAACGTCGACGAGCCCGCATTCGACTCGCTGGCGCTGCTCGATCACGAAGCGCCGTATCTCGAACTGCCGATGCTCATGATCTCGGAGGTCGAGGAGACAGCAGCTGACCCCGCGCGCGACCCGTTGGCGCCAAACTTCCTTTTCGCATCTGCGAAAACTTCTAACCCTTGGGTCAAGGGTCGCGCAAAACGGGACGACGCCGTGGTAGCGTGTTTTCGGAACAACGCGCACGCTTACCTCTTGATGCAGGAAGCCGACGGCATGGACGAAGAAAACGAAGAGCTCGACACCGAAGAGACTGTCGACACGGGTTCGGAGGCCGCAGCGGAGGCAAGCGACGCCGGAGAGCAGTTCGCAGGGGATGGCCCACCGCCGAGCGATGGCGGCGAGGACGACAGCGACAGCGACGCATCCCCCGAGACGATCGACGCGAAAGCCGTCATCAAAGCCATCGAGGACGGCACGATTAGTATCGGCGACTTCGAAGCGATCACCGCGGCGATGACTGTGCGACAACAGCAGCCGCAGCAACCCCAGCAACCTCAACAACCGCCGCAGCCCGGGGCCGCTCCTGCGCCCGCAGCCGCACCAGGGAGTGAAGCCATGAGCAAGAAGACCGAAGCCGAAGCCAAGCTCATCGGACGCGTGACGGCTCTCGAAGCCCAGATCGCAGCCGACAAAAAGGCCAACGCCAAGAAGCATCACGTCGACGAAGCGATGCAGCGCCTCGAAGGCCGGCCCCTCGGTGCCGACTTCCGCGGAAAGCTCGAATCGATCTACGACGAAGGTGGTCCGGAAGCGTTCAAAGTGTCGGTCGATGCGATCGTCGAGACGCTTGGCGCGAAGCCGTCCGAGGCCGCGAGCGCCGAAGCGTTTGCGAGTCAAGACGCCGACGTGTCTGAGGCCGTCATGGCCTATCAGGCGAAAGGGTCTGACGCGATGTCGCAAGCTGCGAAGTTCTCATCGCAATGGCGAGAGCTGCGCGACCACGGCGCCACGTCTGTCGACGAGTCGCGGTACCTCGAAATCAACATGGCCAAGAAGGGGGTCGTTCTCGACAAGAAGTCGGCGTAGCCCGACGTCGCGATTCGACACGAACTGACGCTAGGAGACCGAAACCATGGCCGACGCCACCGCAAACGTAATCCACAAGTCACAGCCGCGAGCTGGTCGTGCGGCTTACCCGATCGCGAACACCGTGACGGCTTATGCCGGGATGTTCGCGCAACTCGAATCGGGCTACCTCAATCATTGGGACGAGACCGGCACATTCTTGGGGATCGTGCTCGGTGAAGGCATCGGGATCTCGCCGGGTTCCGCGATGCTTGGCAACACGTCAGCGACACCGGTGCCCGAAGCGCGAGTCGACGAAAGCGGCGTGACGCTCATGCACTTGTCGAGCGTTGCGGGTACTCCGACGCAGGCGAAGGTTGGCGATCTCGTCTACTGCGCGGACAGCAACCCCGACAACTTGACGATGACCGACACGACGAACCCGCCAGTCGGTTGGCTGAAGAAGTTCCGTAGCGCGACTGATGTCGACGTGGCGCTCTTCACGCCGTTCGAGTTCAAAGCGGGCATCGCCGACGCGACCTGGAACAGCTAGTCCACACGGACTCCTACGGAGGAACGAGAAAATGAGCACAGTGCTCGCAACCGAAGCGTTGGCGAACGGCCTCCGGACGGAGTTCGACGACACCTACGCCAAGATCAACAACCGCGTTTCGGACAGCCGTCTGTCTCTGGTCATGGACCTAGGCATCGGTGCGACGAACCGCGAACACGACTTCGCCTACTTCAACGCGGCTCCGCACATGGAGCTCTGGCCGCGAGGCGACACGATCCCGACCGACGCGTTCGACGCGACGTCGTTCACTGTGCCGGTCTACACGTGGGGCCGTCGTGTCCCGTGGCACAAGGAAGATCGCAAGGACGATCAGACTCGAAGCCTGATGACCTTGGCTCGCATGGCGGGACGGTCGGCGGCGCTTCTGCCCGAGAGGTTCTTCTTCGACCTGATTTCGGCGTCGACGAACACGCTCCCCGCGGTTCCGACTGCACCCGATGGCGCGGCGTTCTTCGCGACGGCGGATGGCTCGGGCGCCAACCGGTTCGGAGCGTCTTCGGGCAACTTGCTCACGGGCAACGGCATTGCGTCGAGCAGTGCGATTCGCGGCGACTTCTACGCTGGCATCGAGCAGTTCAAAGCCTTCCAAGACGGCAAGGGCCAACCGCTTCTCGATGAGCAAATCATCGACGCTGGCGTGCTCATCATCCATGCCTCGGCCGACACCGAGGAGATGGAAGAGGCCTTCTTGCAGAAGCGCCAAGGTGAGGTCCTCGGTTCCGACGCAGGGACCACGCCGACCAACTTGGTCCAAGACGCGGCTCGCACGGTCCGCCTCTGGGGCTCGAGCCGGCTCGCGACGGGGGACTGGTACATGTTCCTCCTCAACAGCCCGACGCTGCCCACGTTCCTCCTGGATCGCGAGGGCGTGCGCGAGTTCTCCTCCATGGAAGGTGACAACAACGGCGACCACACGCGTGACACTGGCGAAGAGTATGTTCAGTGGGAACGCCGCGCCGGCGCTGGCATCGCACTGCCCTACGGAGCTATCAAGGTCAACAACTGATCGATCCGCTCCACGCTGCGACTTTGCGGGGCCGGCGTTCGAGGTGAGCGTCGGCCCCACTTTGTATGACCATGAACCGGAGATGACCCGGATGGCTAAGACGAAAAAGAAGAAGGCACGATTCGCAGGCAGCAGCCTAGTCCCCGACATCGAGGGGCGTCGAGCGAGCCTTGGGATCATCACGGAAGTCGTCTACTGGGTGGGGCTGATCCCGTCTTGCCCAACGGACGCAATCACGCTGGCAGGTGTGTGCTTCCCGAAGATGAATGAGCGACTGATCGCGGACCCCATGCGGCCAGGCTCAGGGAAGAAAGCGCGCGTGCCGGTCAACGGAGCAATCGTGCGCTTGACTGCCGCGCACATCGAACGCATGCGAGATCGGCTTCGGAGGACCGTGATTCGGTTCTATGAAGCCGCGCAGAAAGACGAGCCGAATACCGGCATCAACGTTGGAGACGACCACTACCGCGCACGGCGCGGGCAAGTCATCACGATCCCGACGGCCGAGGACATCAAGAAGCGGATCGAGAAGGGTCGACCGACTCGCGAATACGTACCCGCTGAGTTCGACCTCCCCGCCGCAGACTTCATGTACGCGGTGCCGTGTCCGGACCAAGCGAATCCGGAACGGAGTCAGAAGCTGCCCGACGTCTTGTCCGAAACTGGGCTAGACTGGCCGGGTGACGAGGATGAGATCGCCGATTTGATCGGTGACTAGGAGCGTTTAGACAATGTCCGGAACCCCGACCGAAGCTGAAATCCAAGCGCAGCTCGTCGCAGCTGTCGACATCCTCGAATCTGCGAGGAGTCACGTTGACGGTACGCAGGCCGGGGCGGGCGGCAAGTTCGACACGCTTTTGCAAGCCTTGGAAGGCGAGTTCACGCCACAAGCGCTCTCGGTAGCCGTGGCGCGAACTCGCGCGCTGTTCTCCTCGGTGATCGACCAGCAAGCAGCTATCGAATACCTGACGCCGATCATCTTCGAGTACATGAACATACTCGACGCGTCGACGGGCTCGGGTTACGGCGCGGGGGCGGGCACGACCGACATCGATGAGGCCTTCGCGGCGCTGTATCAGTGGTTCGTCGACACCGCTGTCACCGTGGGGAGTCGAGCTATCACCTACGACGCGAGTGCGACGCTGGGTGGAGCTAACGTTGGCGACGGCTTGCTGTCTAGGCTCACAGAGGACGAGAACGCTCACGACCTCGAAGCGTGCCACGTCGAGAAGAAACTGTTCCGATGCATCGCGGATCAGAACAGCGGAACCGACAAGTACGCCGAGACGTTCGAGGCGTTCGGGGAAGCGTCTAGCTTCGATGCGGTTCTCAACGCTCAGTACGGCAGCGGCGAAGACCAAGCGACGATCCTCAAGAACCACCACGCCGGCACGGGGGACGGCAGCTCGCTTTTGACGAATGCGAGCTTCTCGACCTACAACTCCTCGGGGACGCCCAAGTTCACGGGGTGGACAGAGTCGGCGGGCGGAAGTCAGCTGTCACAAGACACGGCCAATTACTACTCAACGGACCCCGGCATCGCTACGCCGGCTGCGCTGAAGATCACAGGGGGCGGAGGGACCGTCACGATCAAGCAGACGCTTGCGAACATGCGCGCGTCTAGGCTCGACCCGAACGCGCCTTACTTCTTCCGGATCATGGTCAACAAGGACGTCGGAACCGCTGCGGGCGGGTCCGTCACGATCCGGATGGGTTCGTCGACCGCGACAGTCCTGGTATCTGCTATCGGTGCCGGTTGGCAAGAGCTTCGCATCGCTTCTGACCAAAACGCATGGTTCTCGCAGTTCAACGAAGACCCCTTCGACGTCGAGATCGAATGGAGCGGGTCGACGAGCGGCACACTTTTGGTCGACTCGGCGATCTTTGCGCCTTGGGATCTCTTCGACGGAACCTACTGGTTCCTCCGCAACGCGGCTTTCGCTGGGGCTAGCCCCGCAGCATGGCAAGTCGACGACGTGATCGAGTTCATCGACACCGGGGGCGCTCCGGCGACTGGTAAGATTCAGTACTGGCTCTTTGCAGCCGGCCTAGGCTACCTGCCGCACTCCGGAACCCCGACGATCGCAGACCCCTAAACCATGACTGCCACCGCGATTTGGACAGCTGTCAAAGCGAGCTACGAGACTACGGGTCTCGTTCAGCTCACCAATCCTCGTGAGCGCGCGGCGTCTACGATCGATGACACAGTGGGCGAGAACGCAGCGCAGGCTGTGATCGACCTATGGCCGTCGTTCGCGCAGGAAGCTTTCGACTCGTCGGACTCTGCGCACCTGGAAGCCGCTAAGCAAGGCACGATCGCCGTGCTCTGGCGACGCGGCGGAACCGCAACGAACATCGCACGCGTCAAGTGGGACGAGGTCTTCTCGCCTGACGGGCTCATCGCAAGGATTCGACGCACGGGCCCTCGTGGGAGGCAAGGGCCTGTCACGAATAGCGGAGTCACTCAACGTGCAGAGAATGCAGACGGCTCGAACGTGCGAGGGTGGTCGGACCGAGAAAGTCTGCCCTCGGGTATCTTGCCGAACAGGACCACAGCAACCGACTAGACATGACTCGCGTGACCTTCGAGAAGGGCGCGAAGGTCGCACGCATCGAGGACAATCTCGACAACCCGACCCGAGCGCTGAAACAGATTGGCGCCCTCATGGTCGCCGAGTCTCAAGCTGCGTTTCGCGACCAGAGCTTTGGCGGAAAGCGCTGGAAGGCTCGTGCCTCGGTCAACATCTTCGGGGTCATCTCGGACTTTCATCAAGGGCGGCGCGCGCCGCCGCAGCGTCGCTTCCAGGACCGACCGGCGCTTCGAGATACGGGGCGCCTTGCCGCCTCGATATCGTTTCGGTTGATCGGGTCTAAAGCTGTCGAAGTCGGATCCAACTTGCCTTACGCCGGCCTGCATAACGCAGGTGGTGAGACAGAGAGCAAGCCGATCACTGAGGACGTCCGACGCGGTCTCAACACGTGGCTAAAGACGCAGGGGGTCCAACTTCGTCGGCGCTTAGGCTGGATTTTAAACAAGCGCTTCCGCGGGGAGACGCTGAAGATGGAAGTCCCAAAGCGACAGTTTGTTGGCATCACCGCCAAAACGCGCAAGGCGGTTCAGAAAATCGTCGGCGTGACGATCGTGGAGGTGAAGTAGATGGTCGCTGGCGATGTTTCAAGAATCCTCCGCGCGCCTGGCCGCATCGTGGTTGAGCCCACAGATCTGAGCGCTGCATACCCCTACGGAGGCACGGAAGTAGGCAAGACGAACGCGTGCGTACTGGAGCCTCGTGGCACTGGGTTCCGCGTGATGTCGGAGGGTCTGGGCGAAGCTACGGACGTCTTGGAAGCGTCGAATCAGTTCGTGTTCACGTGCTTCGTACGAGGTTGGGACGACGACGCTGTCGAGAAGTTTCTCTCGGACGGACAAGAGCAGGGGACGGCGACGCTTCACCGGATGTGGCAGTCTCCGGGGTCGGTGACCCCTGGAGCATCCGCGCTAGGACGAGCCTTGAAGCTTCTTTTCGTCCCCGATGACGTAGTCCACGTCCCGGCGCTCTTGGTCTACCGGGGGGTGCCTCAGTGGACAGAAGGCTCTAAGCTGGCGTTTCAAAGAGGAGAAGAGCTCGGGATCCCGATCGCGTTAGACTGTATCCGCGACGAGTGTGATCGCATCTTGGTCGTTGGACTGCTCGACGATCTCACTCTGTAGGAGGTTGAGCTTTTGTGGCCCTTTAGAAAACGGCAGCGCCCAGACATCCCGGACATCACGACGGAGGCCTACGCGAGATGGCTACGTGCTCAACGACCGCCGTGGCTGTTCTTCTTCGAGCGCTCAGAGCTTGAGCAAGAGCACCTAGCGCAACTTGGCGACCTGCACTGGCAAGACATCGCGATCGCGATCGGGTACGCCACGCAGGACCCGAAAGCTGCTGAGAGCCTACTCGAAGGGAACACAGTGGACGCCGAAGTGTCCCGCGCGAAGCAGTTCGCGCAGAACATCTCGCGGATGCTAGACCGAGCAGGAGAAAGCACCCCACCCCCACCCCCGCCTCCGGTGTCGATGGGAGGCTTGGGGAAGCGGCGCGAAACGGACTTTTCGCAACATCGAGCGCCTTCATTCATGGGACGATCCGCGGATAAGGAGGCCGGCACCGCATGAACCCGCTGCAGATGGCGCAACAGATCAAGCATGAGCTCGAAACTGTCGTCTGGGCGGATGGGTCAGGTGACGTCGTGTTCGGCGATCAAGGCTCCGTGTTGGTCTACGCGGGCGCGGTGACAGAAGACGAGATCGCGCCAGGCCTGCCGATGGCTCTCGTGACGATTGACACCGGAACGGCCGACGAGAGTCACCCGGAGTTTCTAGAACAGACGTTCGGAGTGATCGTCTTGGCCGAAGCGGCGGGCGGGCCGATGGGAGAGTTTGCCGTGATCGGCGGCGTTCGTCCCGATTTGGGAAAGAGCGCAGGTGCCGGCGTCGCAGAGGTTGCGGAGCGTGTTCGGTCGGCTTTGCAGAAGTTGACGGGCGCCGATGGAGCCAAAGTGCTGCTATCCGCGTCGGCTACCGCGGCGCCGCAGACGCTTGGCGAAGGTCGGCACATGGCGTTCGACGAACTTTCGGTGACTGCGTTTTGCACGAGCCAACCTCACTACGCTGCGCCGCAACAGCTCACGGAGAGCAGCGACACTTGGACATGGAAAGGCGCTCACTGCACTGAACGCTTCGACTTCGTGCAGTTTCGTCTCGGTTACAAGACAGGGTCGACGCCGCCAGCGACACCCGCTGAGTGCAACGCGTTCGTCTACACCGGGTCCGACCTCACGACTTCACACGTGCCAGTAGCGGGACGGGTCTACGCGATTTTCGCTGACTACAACACACGTGGCGGGGCCACGGTTCACAACAGCAGTCCGGGAAGTCTGATCGGAACGTACGTAGCGAAATGAGTCGTCGCGATGACATGGTCTTTCGGCCCAGCTTGGGCAAATCGCATCAAGCTGCGGCTCCCGTACGCGCGCGAGAAGATCGAGAGCTCCTCCGGACAAAACGCCGAGGCGGTATCGGCCGACGTCTTGCAACGGCTCGCGTAGCGCGAGCAGCGTCGCGACGACGTGCAAAAAAGGCGAGGGCTCGTCGGCTCAAGGTTGCGCGCAGCGGGCTTCGAGGGGCGACGAGCGCCGCGGCGCGAAGGGCTGCAGCGACGCCAGTCGGAGCGATCGCGGCGATTCTTGTGGTAGCGGGGATCGTTGGCCTGCGGTTGATCTCAGGCCAACCGCTAGAGAAGACCGGGGAGCAGCTGAACAAGATCTTCTTGGGAGACATGGATGAGGAAGCGCGGGCGAGGATGGCGGTGCGTCAGCGTCTATCAGGCGACTCCGAGATCGCTCGGATCGTCGGGCAAGAGGGTCGCGTCAACTCGCAGATCGCAAGCATCGCAGACGACCTCTTTCGGTTAGAGAAAAAGCGGCAAGACGCCGCGACGTTGTTCAAGAACGAGTTTCCCGTCAACTCGCTTTTAGACAATCTGATCTTGCGTTTCGTAGCGCTCTTCAAATCCTCTTGGAAAGAAGCCGGCGGGACTGAAGCCGTGCGAAGCTTAGAGAGCAGCTACAGCAAGCTCCGAAGCAAAGCCAAAGAGCGAGGTCGTTGACATGGCTCGCGATGAATCAAACGTCCGAGTTCGTCTCGATACCAGCCGAGCAAAAGGTGAGCTACGTGGCCTTGTCAAGGACAGCGAACGTGCGGCCGGACGGGTCTCTGGCAGCGTTCGAGGAGCGATCTCGCGAGGCTTCGGACTCGTGGGTGCGGGAGCAGCGATCGGGACCGGACTATCCGCAGTCAGGGGAGCGACGGAATCGGGTATCGGTGACGTCGTGGGTGAAGCATTCGGTGGCATCGGTCATCGGATCGCAGAGTTCTTGCTTGGAGATCTGAACGAGAAAGCGAAAGCTACGCGCGCAGCACGCGAGGAGACGATTCAAGCGTTCGGGGCGATCGCAGGGCACACAGGGTCAATCCCTCCAGGAGCTAAGACGTTCTTCGACCAAGTCGCTGCGCTACGCGAGGAGCAAGAGAAAGGCCGAGAGCTTTTTCAAGGCGACGAACGGTTTCGCGGTCCAGGTATCGACCAGTTTCTAAAGCGCATCGTCGATGCACTCACGGGCTTGCTATCTGACGCAGTGTCTGAACTAGCCAGTCGGCTCAATCCTTTTAGGTAGCTATGGCTGTCCCGAATCCTTTCTCTATCACGTATGCCGGTCAAGAGGTCGGAGGGTCCACGGAGTATCAACTCCACGGACCTTACGTCATCGAGAAGGCGCATGACGCGTTTCGGCTTGTCTTCGACGTCGTAATCGTTTCGAAGAGCTACGTCGAGTTGCAATCGAAGAGCGACACGATCGAGGCCGCGTTTTCGAAGCGCATGGTCCCGACGGACACGATCGAGATCAACCTCGACGGATCCATCTGGACCTACACGCACGGCACCACGCTGCTCAACGGCGCAGCGAAGATTCTAAAATCTGCGAACGACGAGACAGACAAAGGCTTCTCGCGCGCCTACACGATTTCGATCGAAGCCGAACTACCCGCTTCGGCGGACGACGGACTACGAGACGTCGAAGTTCTTGTCGAGCATGAAGCAAGTCGACGCAAAGTCGTCACGATGCGAGGCACCTACACGGCGACCACCGTGGAGCACGCCGTAGACAGGTACCAAGCCGATTTCGACGACGAAGCTCTAGCGTTCCTCACGGCGATCGACGACACCGCGACATTCGAGTTGGTCGGCGAAGAGTTCACCTACGATCGACAGATGACCGATGACGCGACACCGGTGCCGAATCCTCATACTTGCAGCTTCACGAGGCAGTACGTTCAACTGCTCGTGAATCAGTCGACCGTGCTGCTCGACGACACGGAGATACGGGACCATCGCGTAGTGTTCACGGATCTGTCGCAACACCCTGGCGACGGCCGGGAGAAGGTCACGAGGTTGCGACGTGTCGTAGGGTCGTTCGACTGCGCGATCGACATCGACGAGACGACCGACCTCCAGACGGTCTACACGAACAAAGTCAAGCCGTGGGTGCTGCAGCTATTCCGTAGCAACTTTACGCCTCAAGTGTTCGGACTGGAAGAGGAACGCGTTAGCTACGACGAGACCGCGAAACGCATGAGCGTTTCGCTTCAGTTCCTCTATCAGGCGGCCAACTCTGAGGCGATCGTCGAGGTCGCTCAGTCAGTCGCGTATCGGGAGACACGAACTTTAGACTTTACTCCTACGCACGAACCGGACGAGTTTGCGTCTTACGTCGACGTCGGATGGGCGACGCTTGAACGCACCTGGAATCGAACAGTGATCGCGATAGGGCGCGACCAACCTAGACTTCGTATCGCCAACAACCCGAAAGGCGGAGTAGTAGGGCTCTGGGACGACGAGGTCGCAGGCATCCCAGGTCCTGATAGGCGGTCTCGGAAGATCTCGCGAGCTGGTTGGAACATCGTGAACAACGTGAGTCAAGCGGAACCGCGGCGGATCGGAGACCCGAACTCCGATCAACAGATCGAAGCTATCGTTCTGACGGAAACCGTCGTCGAGCGATTCAACAGAGAGCCAGGCGCACGGACGGCCGTGCCGATTCGAACAAACCCAACGACCCCTAGAAAATGAAGCCCACTGTTCGACTCGCCAACATCGCGCTAGGCGCGACGGGCCCCGTCGTGTGGCGCTTCACGTCGGGCACGGCGCCCTACACGACGACTTTCACGGTCCACGTCGATCAGTGGGAACGGACGCTGAAAAAAGTCGTGGGTCGCCCGTTGAATCTAGACATCACCGATTCGCGCGGCGTCCGCATCACGATCAAACAGGTCTACATTCTGCATCGAGTCCCCAGCGATTCTCCCTACCGAGTGTCGTTCGTCGTAGCCGATCGACGCTGGCTATGGCCATACAAGTTGATCGCTCGCGACTTCAACATGGCGCGCAAGACGGGAGATCGGACGGCGAAGTTTGACCACGTCCCGATCGAAACGCGACAGGTGTTCGACAAATACGACTACCTTCCCTACTCGTTAGACGATGGTCGTGAGCTCTGGTCGGCGAGGCGAGCTCTAGAAGTTGTTCTGCAGACACTCGAACCGCGTCAGCGGAAATCGAAGGGGCGTAGCACGTTCTTAGACTTCGAGATCAAGAGCCTGCCGATCGAAGGCTCGACGGAAGCTGGTTCGTTCGCTTTGCAGAACGTGACGCTGCGCGACCAAGGCGACGCTGCGCTGTCGAGGCTCCTCGGGTTCATCCCAGGTGCAGACCTTTTCGTCGACGCTAATGGGAAGATCCTCGTCTACGACGCCACGGACTTGAACGTCACCACGCAATATTTCAAGAACTTGCCCGGGAGCACCTACGACGGAGAGCACGCAGTTTGGGTCGAGCGCGAAACGATTCGGCCGACCAGCGTGGTAGCGCACTACCAGCGGGAAGTCGAAGTCCTGTTCGACTACTCGGACGACTACGGAGGAACGCGAGCCAACCCGGGCCGGAACACACCCTTTCTAGAGAACGTGATCCCGACGGTAGACCCTGAAACGAAGATCTCCGAGTACGACCCCGAGAAGGGGGAGGTCGTGTCTAAAACCGTCCCGCCGGGCACCTGGGTCGAAGTCAGCGTCTGGCTCGACGCGATGGAAGCCGACAACCCGGCACCGGTGCCGTGGAACTTCGATACGATCCGGAAGCATTGGTATAAGGGTGACCTGGATGCGGTCCTCGGCGCGGGCGGTTTAGACATCGACAAAGTAGGGAGCATCGCGGCCCGAGTGCAAGCACTCAAGCAGCACTTTCGCCAAACGTTCCGGATCAATCGTCGCTACATGGAGCGAACGCGCGAACTCATGGCGGTTCGAGTCGCGCTACTCGACCCCGTGACGGGCGCCAGAGCGCCAGCGACCGTGTGGGGTCAGATCTGCATAACTCCCTCAGCGAAGGGAATCCGAATGGCGGCGCGGCGAGACGGGAGCAAGTCCGGCGTAAATCGCAATGTGGATCATCTCGAAGAGTCGAGCGATCCGGCGAAAGAGATCGTCGACACGGCGCCCGGACCGGGCAGGGTGAACATCTTAGACAGAGATCTAGGTATTTTTCGGATCGAGTGGCTGCTCTCACCCATCGGTGACGTCGCGAGCATCCTCCCTTGCCACCTCGTCAACTCATCGGGCTCTCCCGCGGTAGTGCTGCGCGACCTGGCGCAGCAAGACACGAAGCCGATGGGCGGAGGTATGGTTGCAGAGGGAGCAACGAACGGGATCTTCTTGCGCGAGACGCTCGACATGAAGGTCTTGATGACGATCGTGCCGAATGCTCCGAACAACCCGAACCAGTTCCACAAGATTCGAGTCAACCCGGGGGACATCGCGAAGCTTTTTCGCACAGAGTTCCGGATCACGAAAGGCAAAGGCCCTGACCTCGAAGTCTTTGTCCCGCCTAGCGAAGCCACGGCGCGCTTCGGTTTGCAGAAAGAAACGCTAGCGGCGAGCACTGTCGAGAAGTTGTTGGCTCTAGACAGCGACGATCCGAAAGACGCCGGCATTATCGGACCGAACTTGCCCGGCTACGTTCTTGTGAACGCCGATCGTGAACTCGCGTCACACTCAAAAGCTCTAGCTACGGAGCTCCTCGCACCCTTTGCGGACAACGTGCAAGGTGTAGTCTCAACCGCGATGCCTCGAAACGGCAAGGTGGGCATCGTTGGCAATGTTGGAGTCGCAGCGGTTCAGGTCTCAGCGGCACCGAGCGGCAAGGTCGCGGCGATCCACCAGTTCCCGGGTCAGCAACGGCCGTTGTCTAGATTCGCGCTGATGTCGTCGGAGGCCCGCGCTATCGTGCTTGGGATCGTCCCCTTCAAGACGGAGAAGTAAGCAGTGAGCATGACCGACCGGATGGAGCTGGGTTACTTCCCGCTTCAGGACTGGGGAAAGAACGTCCCGGTCGGGATGCGCCTCTCGCTCGGAGGAGGCCGCGTCGCACGCGTGGAGACCGACGAAGCGTCATCGGCTGACGAGACGATGCTGGAGTACGCCCGTGTTCACGGCATGGGCACTTTGGGCGACGTGCATCCGTGGATGTTCTTGCAGACTCGCGATCGAAGCGTCCGAGCGATGGGTTCGTGGTCGCAAGTCTTCGGCACGATGGTTGTCGAAGGCGGCGGACGCTACGCCGCGCGCGTGCGGCCGTTGCGTGACGACGAGTTCAGATCGGATCACCGCTACGCTCCGCTGCAAGCCAAGTATCCGAAGTGCTTCCCGCGTCTCGCGCGCGGCTCGATGATGATCGTTCTGCCCTCTATGGACGAAGAGCACCAAGACGAGCTGGCGTTTTGGGCAGACCCGCGGCTGATCGCACCGCACATCTCAGGACCCGGTGCCGCAGGGACGTTGGTTTGCGACTTGCAGCCACGCGGCGAGATCTGCATGGACGAAGCAGACGAACCGGGGGAAGACGGTCGGCACGCTCGGCTTCAGTCGCTCATGCGTGTCGTTGCGATTCGAGGGTCGCTGCCACTGCTCGGCGGGCGCGGCAACATCATCGCGACGAACCACGCGGCAACCAATCAAGAGAAGCTCGCAGGCTATGGCGCAGTCTGGACCCGGATGGTCGGGAACAAGGTCGGACGTCGGCCTCCGGTCACACCTAGCGGAGAGGGTCCACAGAGCCAAGACGCAAGCCCCAAAGGGAAGCGGAACAAGTCCTCGCGTAGCACGGGTGAGCAAAAGATCGGCCGAGGGTCGTTCGGATCCAACCTGGAAGACGGTCCTCAGGGCGGAGGCGAAGAGAAGCCGACGCCGTGCGAGTTCGGTGAGTTCAAGCCGCGCCAGATCGGTGGGCACGGCACTGCGTTCATGTCTCACGTCGCTTCGGGGCCGCTCCACGGAGGTGCGCTCGACGACAAGCATCACATCGGCGACGACGCTGACGGGAACCCGATCAACTCGGGGCACATCTCGACGGACGCTTACTTCTTCCGCTCGCAGGGCGAAGACGGTCCATTCCTCTTCGAGGGGGACTACCCTCATCCGCCGCCGTGGCCGCTGAAGGCTCGCGTTCACCTGACGTGGGATGGAAGTTTGCCCCACAAATGGATCGGCGGACTGCGGTCGGGCAAGTGGCGCTGGTGGTCGGAGGTCCCCTACGTCTCCCCACGCACGCCAGGACGGCCCACGACGCCCGGTGTGCCCACTCCAGGCCGTCCGACGACTCCAGGCCGCCCCTCGACTCCGGGTCGCCCCACGACGCCCACAACGCCCCCTACGCGTCCTACGACACCTGGTCGAGGCGGGGGCCGCGGAACCCCTACGACTCCGCGGGACCCTCGGATCACGCCGATCACGCCTCCAACGGGGTCTCCGCTGCCGACGAACCCGGGCGACATCCGTCCCGTACCCACTGGCTTTCGGCACCCGAATCCCACGGGGCCAGGCCCCCGTCCCACACCGAACCCAACGGGGCCCACGGTCCGACCTCCCGATACCGAGGAAATCGATCCTGAGAAGGGCCAGGTCCGCTTTCCGAATTCAGGTCGCGGAGCGGGGCCCGATGGGGCGATCGACCAGCGTCGGCGAATCGGGCAGATCGTCCCAGTTGGCCCCTACGGTTCGGGCGGGGGTGGGTCGCGCGGCGGGCAGCCGGCCATCAACCTCGGAGAGTCCTACGGCGATGGCGGCGTGATCGAGCAGGTACCCGGCCTCGTGCCGACCGTAGGCGCCGGGCTCGAGACGCTCGGGAAGTACTCGATCTTCCACCCGATGCAAACGGGTTTCGCGGCGATCACGTTTCGGCCGCAGCTCTGGGTGCAAGGCTATCCGAACTTCGAACACAACCCGATGCTGCCGGCAACGCGCATCGAGAACGACGAAGAAGTCCGTCCGCAAGTGCTCGCGATGCGCGCATTCGGCGGGCAGAACGACTCGGGCGATTGGGCTTACGAAGACCGTCCGCATGCTTCGCTGGCTCGCGGCGGTCGAGTCAAAGGCGGCGTCTTGTTCTCCCCGCCAGACTGGGAGATGGAAGACTTCTTCGGAATCGTCTCGCAGAAGTCCGTCACGCTGCGCGACACCGGGGCTTTCGTCACGGCGGCTCAAGGCGTCGGCGTCGCGTGGGGCGAACCGCACGCCGACGGCGGGCTCAAGGCGGGATCGGTCTACGCACATCGCTACTCGACAGCGACGCCTAGCAACTACCGAGGTCTTCGCTTTACGCACTTGAACACTGCGAGAACCGAGGTCGATTCCCTCCGTCTAAAGGTCGACGAAGCGACCGACGAGATCGTCGTCGAGGTCCGCGGCACGGGTGCGATTCGCGTGCCGATCGGCACGACAGCGCAACGCAACGCGACGATACCGGACGAAGCTGGGCACCTTCGAATCAACACCGATGCCGGTACCGCGGATCGTCTCGAATACTACGACGGAGCAGACTGGGAAAGTGCTTTCGCGGTCAGCGAGCACATCAGCACGTCTGCCGGCGCTGCTGACGCTGGCAAGCCGGTCATCTTGAATGCAAGTGGTCTCATCGACGGATCGATGAATGGCGCCGCGGCGACAGACCACGGCGCGCTGACCGGTCTCGGCGATGACGATCACACGCAGTACCTGCTCGCAGACGGAACGCGAGCACTGACCGGAGATCTCGATTTCGCCGGTAACGACGCGACGTTTGACGACAACGCGAAGGCCGTGTTCGGTACCGGTGCCGATGCGGAGATCTACTACAACGGCACGGACCTCATCATCAATCCGGACGCGGTAGGGGCGGGCTCTGCAGCTATCCAAGGCGCGTGCACGATCTCAAACACGCTTACGGTCAGTGCGAACGTGACGATCGACACGGGCGGGTTCGTGGATGCTGCGGGTGGGTTCAAGGACAACGGAACGGCCGGAATCGACAAGTCGTTCGTTTTCACGGATGGCGATGCGTTCACGCACGACGTCGTGATAAGTGGAGGGATCATCACCCAATGGGACGTCACGTAGATCAGTCTATCGTCGAGGCTCTGCACGCGAAGGTCAGGACGTGCTCTGAGCTGTCTAACGAGCTCAACAAGATCCGAGCGCGTCTGAAGCACGTATCTACGCAACTTGCGCTAGCTGCGGCTGGCCGGGACGCGATTGCGGCGCTAGTCTTGCCAGAAGGGAAAACGCTCACTGAAGCGTGGAAAGAAGACCTTTTTGGGATGCGAACGTGTGGCACACATGAAGACACCGAAGAAGAGAAAGAAGAGCCGTAAGCCGAAGTCGGAAGCCAGCGAGGTCGAGGACCTGATCGGCGGGACTGAAGTTGCTGCTCCGCCGGAAACCGTAGAGCCGTCCAAGGCTGCCGAAGCTGCGCAACGCGCAGAGCGCTGCTACGAAGAGATCGTGAAGGTGCTAAAGCACCACCAGTGCGACATCGAACCGTTCATCCTCCCACCGCAGAAGGTCGGCGAGTCCGGACGACAAGTCATGATCGGTGCCAGCTGGGGAGTGATCCCGATACTCGTTTAGACCACGGAAAGGTCAAGAATGATGCCAAAAGCAACCTCGACGGTGACCCTCGACAGGACTTCACGAGTGACGCTAGGCCTGGTGGCCTCGGTCCTCGCCGTGGTGGCTGGCGGAGTCTGGCACTTCTCGACCATGCGAACGGACATATCCCAGATGAATCGGTCTCTGGTCGATGTCAAAAAAGCTTTAGACCGAAACACCGCGCAGCTACAGCGCGACAGCCGGACGCTAGCTATCCTCGAAACCCTGATGAAGTCCTACGGGGAGCGGCTACGGAAGCTTGAAGAGAAGAAGTGAGGGATGAAGCATCAAATCGCGGCTCGTCTAACACTAGGCGGGATCGCGGCCGTGGCAGCGCTGATGACTTACGCGACCTTTGAGGTCGTCGACTTAGGAAAGAGCATCCGATACCTCGTAGAGAAGGCGAAGAAGCCGATGCAGAAGATCACGCAACAAGTCACTCGCGCGGACGGCCAAGTCGTGACGATCGAAACGACTCGCATCGTCGATTCCCAAGGCAATCTGGAACCGGTGACGGAGTGGCGGCAGCGTCACGACGACGCGGTTCAGGAGTTCAAGAACACATGAGAGCATTTCTACTTTGCATCCTCTTCCTCGTCCCGAGCTGCGCGCTGGTCGACAGTGCGCGCGAGATGGTCAAAACCGGTACCGAGCTTGTCGACACCGGGAGGACGATCGTCGATCAGGGCGAGAAACTGATCGGGCAAGCGAAGGAAGAGTTCGCGAAGGCGAAGGCCGCAGCGGACACGAACAAAGACGGCAAGACCTCGTTCGAAGAGTGGTGGATCTACTTGCTCGGCCTGCTCGGCATCGGCGGTGCGGGGGTCATCCGCAACGGTAAGAGCAACGAACGCAAAGCGAAGACCGAAGCGAAGGTCGATGCACAAGATGAACGACTCAAGAAGATCGAAGAGTTGGCCAATGCGCCTCGGCGCGAGCTCGCTGCTTTGTCTAACAGCGGCATTCTCAACAGCTAGCTGTGCGACTTGGGCGGCTGTCCAAGAGGCGCCGCCCGAGTTCTGGCGCACGGCTGAAACGATTGTGCTCGCGTTCTTCCGCGATGTGTGGAGCGTCGTCGAATGGATACTTTAGACAAGAACCCCGGCGCCGTCAGCAACGACCCCGGGGTTCCCACTTCCTCGTCTCTCACTCAGGAGTTGGACCCGATTCTAACGGTTCCGGGTCGGTATCGACAAGCCCTGATGCACGTCGTGGACGACGCCGTCTCGCACGAGTTCTCGGGCAAAATGGGTGCATGGTTCCACGAGAACCGGCGGCACTTCATTCGAGGCGGCGACGAGCAAGGTCTCGCGCGTTACAACTACGAGCTGACCGACGTCGAGAAGGTCTGCCCGCACCTTGACGAGTTCCACGCGATGATGGTTGAGCGGTTCCCTGAAGCGCTCGACGCGTGCAAGGTGCCCGACTTCGATCTGCGGTACATCGAAGTACACGCGACGCTGTACCACCACGGCTCGTTCTTCACGTGGCACGATGACGCACCTGGCCACGACGGAGAGCTCGTCGCCACGCGGCGCATGACGTTTTGTTGCTACCTGCACACGGAACCCAAGATGTTTTCCGGAGGAGAGCTAGAGTTTCTTGACGGCACGCGCATCGAGCCCGCGAACCGTCGCCTTGCCTTCTTCCACCCGATGCAACAGCACCAAGTTCGCGCGGTCGAGTGCTACAGCAGAGAGCCGCTGCACGGCCGCTGGGCGCTGATGGGGTGGGTCCACGGCGATCCGCCACCGGGATACGTCGAGTCGGTCCCGAAGATGCGAGGCCTACCAGGGCGCGGTTGACGGCCACACAAACTAAGCGCGCTTCGAAGGACCGCTACGGCAGGATGATGCCAGAGTTCGCTTCGCGTTCAGCAGCGGCCTTAGCCGCGTCCTCGGCCTCAATGACCTTCTTGAGACTCTCGCGCTCCTCGTCGGTCAGCGCTCGAAGCTTGACGGTCAAATCGCCGTCGACGTCACCTTCCGTAGTGAACTGATGCCCGCAGTGGAGTCTAGACTCCGCGATCGCGGCGGCCGGAAAGGTGAAGTTATCCGCCTCCATCGAGTGGATGATCCCGCACACGAGTTGAATCAACGCTTCGTTTTGCGTCTTGGCTTGCGCGAGCGCCGCGTGCTGCAACTCAACGGCGCGACGGAGACGTGCGATCTCCGCACGCAGGAGACCTTTCTGGTTCAGCGAAGACATCAGTCAAAGGTCTGATCGAGGACACGACGCAACTTCTTCTCGGACACTTCGAGTCCGACGCAGAGCGCCTCGATCGTAGACTCGGAAGGCCAGTGCTTGCCTTGCATCAGGAAGTAGATCACGCCATGAGACAAGCCGCACCAGGCGGCCATCTCGCGGATCGAGACCGTGTCTCCGATGCGCTTCTCTTCAGCACGTTGGATCTTCCGGATCAACTTCGCGAAAGCCGTCATTCCGACCACCCCTTGATAACTGCGATCGCCGCGAAAATCGCAACGAACGCTACCGCCAGAGCGATCGAGATCACCACGACGCGTCCGGAGAACTCGATGTCCTCTGCGGATCGACCTTGGCCCCCTCGGACAAGCTCGGTATCCTGTTTAGACTTCATAGGAGGCAGTTTTGTCTAAATGGCCAGAGAATGCAAGTCCGGAGATCCGAGAATATGCCGACGAGTTCTTCGATCGGCTCCGGGAGCGCCTCGCCCGAGGGTACGAGGAGTACGGAGACGGGAGCTTCGACAAGCCCGGGACGCCTGAGCAGATCCTCGAAGAGATCTTAGATCTGTCGGGATGGGGCTTCGTGCTCTACGTGCAGTTCAGACGTCGGCTCGCAGCGCTCGAAGAAGCGACACGCGAGCTCGAACCTGCGCCTCTCCGCTGCATGCACTGCGAAGGCACCGGCGTCGTTCGGATTGAGGAGCAACTTTTCCCTTGCGGACCCTGTCTAGGCGTCGGTTGGTTCAAACAAGGCGATCCGCTCGGATCTCGTCGAGCCGCTCGCGCTGCTTCGGAGTCAGCAGCCGGCCCTGAAGCAACTGCCCGAGCAACGACTCGACAAAGTCAATCTCCCACTGAGTGAGACCGCGGCCGTGCTCGTCGAGCTCTTTGAGGTCCTGATACCCGAGGACGTCGATCACGTTGGGCGGAACGATCACAGAGCAGCTCGCACGGCGGCGTCTTTCGATTCGAGCAACTTACGCAGGGCGAGCGTCACTTCCGGGTTCGGTTCGTCCGGGTTGCGATCCGCGATCTTGAAAGCGAGCAACGCGAACTCGCGGCTCACGTCCTGCAGGTGTGACGGCAGGTGTGAATAAGC
Organism: Acidimicrobiales bacterium; assembly: GCA_965216815.1. Taxonomy (GTDB): domain Bacteria; phylum Actinomycetota; class Acidimicrobiia; order Acidimicrobiales; family SHLQ01; genus JADFOM01. Next base: position 34,304 of record CBDCGM010000001.1, read on the forward strand.
GAAGAACTTCAGCACGTGCGCGATGGACTGGTGGTAGCCCACTGGTAGAGCTTCGAACTTCTGGCTCAGCGGCTTGTCAAACGTCGATGGAGTCATCCTCGAAACCTCACGTCCCGATAACCTTCAACTGCGAGAGGCAAGCCAGCCGCCCACCGTGGTCGGTGGCCCATCAACGCCTCGAACTCCGCGACATCACCCTCGCCGGCCGGGACCTCCGCCGCAGCTGAGTCGTGGACATGCATCACAAGCTCGTAAGGCTCGACCTTCTCGATGCGAGGCAGCGCCTCTCCGAGCAAGTCGCGCGCGATGGCCTGAGTTACGTTCTCCGCAAGCTTACCGGAGTAGGTCGACTCTAGGCTCATTCCTTTTTTGCTTTTAGACACCGAAAAGAACTGGATCTCTTCGACTGACGAACGCTTCTTGTAGACCACGCCGTCGTCGTCGACCAGGGTCCATTCCTTCTTGACCTTGCGGATTCGCGGTCGCCAGTAGCGCAAGCTGCGGCCGCTGGGCAGTCTAATCTTCAAGCAGTTCCGACCCATCGAGACGCGCAAGCAGCCTCGCGTCCCCACGCGAACCGCTTTCTTCGGATTCAGGATCACGGCGCGGACTGCGTCCTCAAGATCCTTCCAAAAGTGGACGATCATGGCATTCGTCTCACGCCACGCTTTTTTGAACTCGCGTGAAGCCTTCAGGTCCAAAGGGACTCCCCAGTCCGCTGTAGTCTCGTAGACCCGGTAGTCGCCCATGCCGTAGCCAAGAGCCAACACACCCACTTTGCCCAGCTGTCGCGCTTTCTCGCATGCGACGCACCCCTTCCTCCATGAGTGGGAGCACGTCAGAGCTCCGATCCCGTCGGCCGAGTAGACGTAGACGTCAGCTCCCTCGCGGAACTGCTCCAAGATGTCTTCTTGGTCCGCGAGCCACGCAATCACTCGCGCTTCGATCGCCGAGTAGTCCGCGGCGATCAGCTCGTGCCCAGGCGACGCGCAGATCATCGAGCGCAGCAAGCTCGACATCGCTTCCAGGGGGCGCTCCTCGGCGATCTGCAGGAGGTCTAGGTCCTCGGCGTCGCAGCACAGAAACGCAAGCTTGGTAGCCTCCTCAGTCAGCTTGTTCTTCGGCAAGTTGTGGAGCTGGAGCCCGTAGCTCGTCCATCTGCCCGTGTGGGCTCCGCAGTACTGGAGAGCATTCCGCAGCCGACCGTCGCGTCCCACGATGTTCGGCACCTGGTCGAGCTTCGCAAGCGACGTCGCTTTGTTCGCTTCGAGTCTGTTCTCAAGCACCACTCGAACGTGAGCCGGCGTCGCTGAGTCTAAAATCAGCTTCTCGCAAGTGGGACGGTTCGCCGTCTCAGTCGCGACGATGTCGCCGTTCTCGCGCTTACGTTTGATCTTCGGAAGCTTGACCCCCTGTTCTTTCAACCACTTCTTGAGCTTTGGGGTACCGGTGGCGTTCGGAAGATCGCCTTCGCTGTCGCAGAAGGCTTGAATCGCCAAAGTCTCCTTACGACGCTCGGCCATCCGAGCACACTTCTTTGCGAAGCGGACGTCCAACGGGACCCCGCGAGCGTTGATCCGTTGGTCGGTCAGCCAGATGATTTGCTCGGTGACGGTCAGCGGCAGCAGCTTGAAGTATGCATCCGCAGTGACCGCAACGTCGCGTCGGCAGTACTTGCTTAAGCGGCGACGGGACTTCGGGCATTCGCTTTTCGGGTAGAGCCATTCCCCGTCGATCAGCAGTGCGCAGGCCATCTCTTTCATGAGAGCCGCGCCAACCTTGTCCTTCTTGATCTTTAGACCGAGAGACTTCCCTAGCGCGTCGAGACCGAAAGCCGGCAAGTTCAACGCCAAGCCGAGCGCTTGCGTGTCGCGCCACTGGTCGATATCGACACCGGGGAACGCGAACTTCGGTCGCAGGATGTTCTCCCAGATGGCGCGCTCGAAGCCCGTGTTATGCGCGACGATCAACCCACCGCAGCGAATGAAGTCTCGGAGCTCCAGCGGAAGCTGATCGCCCGGCTCCCAAGGGAACCAAGTACGTCGGCCGCTCTTCGTGGCGTAGCAGAACCACAGACACAGAACGAGCGTTGACTCGTGCTCGGAGTAGGGCCACGAGCCCACTTTGATGTCGACCCCGCTCGACGTTTCGACGTCGAGCACGAGAACGCCTTCGTTGGTATCGAGCATGACGAAGAATCGCCCCGACGCGAAAGGTCGGACGACGACCTTACGTGTGGCACGCAGGGATGCGCCGGGGCGAGGCTCGGAGTTTAGCCGCCGATGTAGTCTTCGGCGTCGTCGTCTTCGAACTCTTCATCGTCGTCGTCAAAATCTTCGTCATCGTCGTCATCAAGATCGACGGGCTCGAAGACTTCGGACGGATCGTAGGAGCCCCCGAACCGCTCGTCGTCCTTCACCTTCTGGACCGCGTTGAGAGAGAACGAGACACCCGCTCCGCCCTTGTCGTTGGTCCAGGTGAACGCGGTCAGCCAGAACTTGCACCAGCACCCTCCGTAGACGTCGTCTTCATCGGTAACAGGTCGGGCCTTCGCGTCGACGACACCGACACGCATTCCCGAGCTCGCGTTTACGTAGAAACCGTCTTCTTCGAAGCCTTCCCACTGCCCAGCTTTCTCTTCTGCGCTTTTGACGGGCAGCTTCAGCTTCAATCGTTTCTTGCCGACCTTCACGAAGCGCGAGCTACCCTTTTTGACAGGCTTGCCCCACTTCTCGCGAATCGCTGCGTTGATGGCACGCTTGAAGGGCTTCAGGTCGACGTCGGGGCCGATCAAAATCGTTGCGCCGAACGTCTCACGTCCACCTTCGCTTACGGCGCGCTTCTTGAACAACGACGGGAACGCGAGCCGCAAGGGCTCAGTGACAAACTCGGTCGCTTTCATCTCTCGTTTAGACATAGCATGTTCCTCTATTTCGTTTCGGGTTCGGTTTCGTCGTGGAACACGTCTTCCAACCGCATCGTAGGACGCGGGTCAGACTCCGGGACGAGCACCGTGCCCGTCACCGGTTTGACGGCAAGCTTCGCGACGAGCGCCTTGCCGAGATCTTTCTCCGCTTGATTCGGAGACTTGAGCTTCGCGACGTGCGGATCTTTGCCCTTCTCCTCGAAGGCTTGTCGCACGTCCTTCTCGTCAACCCACTTTCGATGACCGGTCTTCTCGACGATCTTGTAGCCGGGGATCGATGCGCCGGCATTCGCCCGGTCGTAGGCCTCGGACCGAATCGCTTTGATCCACTCCTCTACCCTCGGTGTCGCTTCGAGGATCTGCGAGATTTGCTGATTAGACAGCTCAGTCGGAGCCGGCGGCGCTTTCGGAACGGTCATCGCTTCGTCAGCGAAGACGTCCTGAGCTAGCTCGACGGCATGCTCCCGGAGCACGGGGCACTTGTGCTTTGCGAGACACCATCGACAGTGATCGCCGGCGATAAGCGGTGCGTCTGGGTCCTTAGTCGCTTGCACACGGTCTATGAGCCAGGCTCGCCATTCGACTAGCTCGCCGATGTGCAGCTCTTCGACCGAGTGACCGTCATCACCGGGGGCTAGGTAGTGGCGTGGTTGGACGATGTGACACCGGATGAACTCTGGTTCGACCTTGTGCTTTTTGGTTAGGAGATCGACCGCGCCGCTCGCGTAGATTCGGAGCTGCGGGTTCTCCTCAACCGGCACGTAGACACCCGCTCCGTACTTGAAGTCGACGACGTCGAGTTCGTGTTCCGTTGCGGCGATGAAGTCCGCGGTCCCGTAGACGTCTTTGAGACCGTGCAGCTTGACCTTGGTCTCTATGAAGGTCAGAGCGTCGCCTTCGGCGTAGGCCGCGCACACGTCGAGGTAGCTCTGCACGTAGCCAGCCATCTCGTCGTCGAGCTCGTAGTGATTACCCTCAACCTCGGCGTTGTAGCCGACCAGGTCGGCAGCTTCGAGGTTGCTCTCTAGACACAAGGCTGCGACGTCGTGCGCAAAGGTGCCTTGCTTCGAGTGGTCGCTAGACTCGTCCGGGATGTCGGCGCAGAGCGCCACGCTCCCCGGGCACTTGGTCCAGCGATGCGATGCGCTCGGTGCTAGGGGAGCGTGGGAACTCATTCGTCCTCGGGGTCGGTTCGGAACGCTTCGAGAAGGTCCGGCCAATCCTCTTCGCGAACTTCGATTAGCTGCTTCGGTTTGCCTCGGCCCTTGGCTTTCTTGCAACGACCGACGCACTCGGCGACGCGCTTGCCGCCGTACTTTTTGACGCACTTGCGAAGCGCCTTTTTGAGGTCGTCGATCGTGATCTCGTCACTTTCGTCGTCCTCGTCATCCTCCTCGTCGTCTTCGCTCTCATCCTCCTCGTCGTCATCGTCGTCGAGGTCGTCATCCTCCTCGTCGTCCTCGTCTTCGTCGTCGATCTCTTCGGGCTTGGGCTTCTTAGACTTTTTCTTCTTGCCCTTGCCCTTCTTGGCCGCCGCCTTCTTCGACTTGCTCTTCTTCGACTTCTTGGCCTTGGATTTAGACCCCTCCGCCTTCTCTTCTTCGAACTCTTTGAGCAAGCGCTCCACGAGTTCGAGGTCCGCGAGGTCCATGACCTCGATGGTGATCGTAAGTCTCTTACTCACCGATCAGCTCCTTGATTAGGTCTTCGTCATCGCGGAACGGGAGCTCCGCTTGGACTAGAAAGCCTCGCCCTTTGAGTGCGTGCTTGGCGCGCTCTTCAAGCTCGGCGACACGTGACGACTCGATGTAGCCGTCGGAGATTAGACGTTCGCAGAAGCGCGACAACGCAAACGCGCCCTGCGGGTGGAAGCTCCATGAGCAGTGGAACTCGACAAGCCGGCGCACGCGGGACCACTTCTCTTCGGTGTCGTGGCCATCCCACTTCGGCGTTTTCTTTTTGGGCACGTGCGCGAAGAGCTCGGCTTGATCGGCTCGGTAGTGGAACGAGATCTGACCTTCAGGCGTCTGAATGTAGACGCAGTCGTGCCAAAGCGGGTCCCAACCGTCGATCTTGGTCTTGTGCTGCCAGCTCGGAAAGATCGAGGCGAGCAAGGCGACGAGGCGATTGCGGTCGAGGGAGTGCTGATCGCCCATCAGTCGCTCCTCGTGAAAAACGCGTTCAGCTTCCGCCCAGCTTGTTCGAGGTTGACGTTCGTCGTGCAGTCTTCGTCTTGGATCGCGTAGTATGCTGCGTAGCAGTAGCACACTCGAATAGCTCCCCCAGCTCTGCGGTAGACAACGACCCACGTATCAAGATTGCTGTCAAAATACACTTCGTCCGCTTCTGCATCGTGAAATGCACAGTAGAGGAGCCGAAGGACAGAACGCGCTACGTGAACTCGGCTCATCGGTCCCTCCCGCAGTCGCAGCCCATCGGGACGAATACGTGATCGTGAACGTCGTCGTGATCGGAAAGTGCAGTGCCGCAACAACACGTGACAGGGTCGATTGGCTGGTTGCAGCCCGAGCAGACCTCGAAGAACTTGCCCTCTTTCAGGCCCTCGATTACTTGGACCGCGTGTCGTAAGAACGGCGTCTCGTCTGACATCTTGGCCCGAGCCTCTTTAGCCAAACCTTCGACCAGCTTCACGGCTTGAGCGAGCGCAAGCTCGCGCTCGTCGTAGGGTTGCCCTACGGCCCACCCGTTGCGATCGCAGCACTCAAGCATCGCAAGCGCGACGGCGCAAACTTGCACAAGCTCCTCGCGGATTTTAGACGCGTCGTCTCCCCGATAGCCGTGCTCCATTCGAGCTTTCGCGAACTCGCCGACCTCCTCCATCAATATTTCGAGCCACTTGGCCGGTGAGTGGTTCTGCTCGCCCCACTTCTCGTCTTGCGCGTCGCGCTCATGGAGAACGTCGACTACAGCGCCACGCTGAACAACTTGTGACGAACGGAAGTCTAGGCGAGAACTTGCTTCGTGACGGCTCATCGAACCCACCAGTCAGATTCGCCGCGTTTGATCGCATGAAGGCACGCAACCGCCTCGGTGGTCGTTCGCGCTTCGTATTGGTTCGAACCCATTCGCATCAAGAAAGCTTCGTCGTAGCACGTCACGACGCAGCACCTAGTCCCGAACTTGAACGCGCAGAACCACGTGCACGTCGTAGTGCTGTAGACGTCACGCGCCTCGTAGTCAGCACGCGCTGCGGCGCTAAGAAGCTCGATCGTTTGTGGGCTTAGACGGCTACTCATCGGTCCCTCCGCACTCAGTGACGTCGACGTTACCGTCCGCGTCCTTCATCTCCAAAACGGCCCCAGGCTCGCCCGAGCTACCCGGCGCCGGGTCGATCGTTCCCTCGTCGAGCGCGTTTAGACTTTCGAGGATCTGACGTCGTCGCTCGTCGCGCCAGTCCATGAACTTTTGCGCGTCGATTGCCTCGATCGCTGTGACTACGGCCTCAAGGGTGTCGCACGAAGCTTGATAGAAGACCCCGAGCGTGCCGTGCGCAACGAAGACTCGATAGCCGCCGCTCAAAAGCCATCTGTGGACTTCGAGCTCGACGCCGAGGGAGCGCATCAGCTCCACGGCGTGCTTGCCGTCCTCGCTCAGGTCGAGCGTCTCGGGCACGCGCTGCCCTTCCTTCGTGATGAACGTTACGGGGGTAGGAACCATTGGTCTCTCTCCTTCTAGTTTCGATTAGACAACTTATCGGTGAGGCAGATCCAGACAGGTGCACCTATGACTGTTGCCCACACTTCGCTATCGATTTCGTGCACCTGAGTCTCTGGTACGACGATGAGGGCCACAGCAGGCGGACGCTTCACTTCTGCTAGGAGAGCTACGTAGGGCTTGATGACGTAACGTAGCACAGCGTTCACGCTGTCTAAATGCCCACAAGACAAAATGATGACCGACGGATCGTTCGGCAGGTCTTCCTCCTGCCGGCACAACTCGACCACGGAGCCCAAGAAGTCTGGCTTCACTCTTTCCACGATGGCTACAACGTAGTCGTTGCCGCCGTTGATCTCTTCGATGACCAGGTCTCTGGAGATAATCATGAGTCTAAAACCTCGCGAATCCCGGAAATCTTTCGTTTCAACGACTTCTGCAGATCCACGTCGACCGTGTCCGCCATGGCCACCACTCGCGCACGGATGCTGTCAGCCTCTTGACCTAATCGGTCGATTCGATCCACGGCTTGAGCGTTCTCGCCAGGCACGAAGGACAGCTCGACAAGAACGATCTCGCTCGATCGGGTCAAGGTGACGCCTACCCCGCCTGCGACGATGTTGGCCACGATGACGTCGATGCCCCCCAGCTGGAACTGCTCCACGATGCTGCGAGACATCCTCGCAGAGGTGCCGCCCATGATGGTATCAACGACCAGGCCCGCTTTGCGTAGGCCGTCCGCAACTCCGAGCACAACGTCCCGGTGGTAAGCGTAGATCGTGATGCAGTCCCACTCGCCGGCTTCCCACTCCGCTTTGAGCAGCTCGACGACCGGCTCGACCTTCGCCAACCCGCACAAGCGACGGAACTCGCTCACGGACTTGTCGTTGCTCAACGCGGTGAGCGCACGCTTCGACTTGTTAGCAATCTTAGACTTGACGAAGCTCTCGCACGAACGCGCCGCATCCATGAGCTCGCGAGGCATCGACTTGGGTCGCAGGTGGAGCATGTCGATCCGCTTCTTCGGGAGCTGCGGCAAGACCTCACGCTTCTTCCGTCGGAGCCACAGACCTTCGCACTGCTCGCGCAGCTTCGCGGCGTCTCGGTTGCCGAAGATCTTGAAGCCGAAGTGCGTCTTGCGCACCACGCAGAAGCGCTTCGCAAACGCCCAGAAGCTCATCGGTTTAGACTTGCCCTTGAGCGTGATCCGCTTCGGGAACAGCGACACGAGCCAGGTCCAGAGCTCGGACACGTCGTTCGGTACCGGTGTCGCTGTCAGCGTCCAGACACGCTCTGCCCTGCTGATGATCGACGGAAAGTCTTTGTCGCAACCGACGCCGTAGAGCATCTGCGTCCGCTGCGCGGTGCGCGATTTGAAGCAGTGTGCTTCGTCGACGATCACCAGATCCCACTTCCGCCCCCGCAACAGCTCGACGCGCACTGCGTCGCTGAGCAAAAGCCCGTGGGTGCAGCACACGAGATCATGCTCGCGAATCTTCTTGGCCTTGCGCCCGGCGTCTAAAACGAACGCTTCGCGCGACCCCCACTTCTTCCATTCGCTCGCCCAGTTGTAGACGACGACACTCGGAGAGAGGACGAGCACGCGCCTACAACCGGCGAGACCCGACGCAAGGATCGCTTGCGCCGTTTTGCCGAGGCCGGGGTCGTCGAACAATCCTCCCCGCTTGCGGGAGGCGAGCCAGGCGGCGCCCTCGGACTGGAATGGATATGGTTTCAACATCCGCGCGGTTCTTAGATTCGGTTCATGCGGTGAAAGTGCTCGACGGGGCCTTCGTCCGAACCCCGTCGAGCTTCGCGCCGTTCTCCCCGCCCTAGGTGGGCGAATCCCTCGGCACGTCGAATCGCAGCTTCGCGGCCCGCTCGTTGCGATTCTCGGGACGTGAGTCGCTCTGTCCCACGTCCGTCGAGCTCGACGGTAGAGGCTCCTTACGTTTTAGACAAGTCCTTGCGTGCGATTTTTTCGCCGCTAGCCTGCCAGGACGTCGAAAGAAAGACGCCCCGCTTCGGCCCATGCGATCGAAGCGAGGCGTCTAAATGGTGGTGAGCAGGTCCCTGGGAGGTCAGGACAGGCTGATGACGAAGCGTAGCGATCGAGGCGGGCTAGCTCAACGAGTCCCTCAGGATCTTTTAGACATCGACCGCTGGATACGCTGGAAGCCCTTCAAAAAGCATGGCCTAAAGCGCAAACGCCCCGTCGGCTCACTGGCTGATCCAGACTTGCCGAAACCCTACGACGGGCTCAAACCCCCGAAAAACGGCGGGTTGGGGGTCTGCTTCACGGGCGGCGTCGAGAACGAGGAAGGAGCGCGGCTCGTCGCGCTAGACCTGGACGCATGTCGCGACCCCGGCACCGGTGAGATCGCGAAGTGGGCCACTCGCGTCACGCGCCTCGTGCCGCCGACCTACTGGGAGGTCAGCCCCTCAGGCAACGGGCTGCGCTGCTTCCTCTGGGTCGAGAACCCGCCTGAGGCCGTCGCCAAGATGTTCCCCCAGCGCTGCGACCAAGGCGTCGAAGCGCTCCCCGAGGGCACCTACAAGACGCCCGAGATCCAAGTCTTCGGCGCCACGGGGGCCGCGAGCTACGTGACCGTCACGGGCGACCAGATTCCTGGGACGCCATTCGAGATTGCCACGACGTCCGACCTCGAAAAGCTGCTCGACCGCTACGACGGCCACCAAGAGCCTTTCGACGTTCAAAGCATGCCCAAGGGCTATGGCGAGGCGCCTGACGTCGACGAACTCACCGAGCAGCTCGAAGCCGAGCTCGACGCGGCGCTGCTTCAAGGCGACTACGAAGCGCTCGGACTCCCTAGCGCGAGCGAGGTCTGGGCGCGACTCGTCCAAGAAGCCCTCACGCTGGCTCACTGGCATGGCGAGGTCGTCGCCGATGCGCTACTCGAGACCGAGACCTGGGGGCAGGGCCACGTCGATTCGGCCGAACCGCAGCGCTACGCCAACCCCGACTGGGTGCGCAAGGACGTCGCGCGGCTCGCCAGCAAGCTCCAGAATCGCCTAGGACGGCTCGACGAGGTCTTTGGACCCGTTGACCCTGACTCCATCCCGACCGCAGCAGAGCGCAATCCTGAGCGCGAGAGCGAGCTCCTCGTCCAAGCCGATGCCTTCGGCGGCGACGAGGATATGCCGATGCTCGTATACGACTTCGCACCCGAGGTCGGCGTGATCGAGGTCTTCGGCGACCCGGGATCAGGCAAGACGCCAGTTGCGATGAGCCTCGGCGTGCATGTCGCCGCAGGCGAGTCCGTGTGGTTCGGGCACGACGTCGACCGCGCGGGCCCGGTCGTGTACATGGCCGGCGAAGGCCTCTTCGGCGTCCGGCGCCGCATGCGCGCAGAGACCCTCGCGCTAGGCCATACGCTGAGCGAGCTCCCGATTTTCATCACGACGCGACCCGGGCAGCTGACCGTCGCCAAAGACGTGCGCATCTGGATCCGCGCGATTCGCCAGAAGAGCCCCGACGGCTGCGCGCTGCTGATCGTCGACACGCAGGCCCAGAACTTCGGTCCTGGCGACGAGAACGCCACCGAGGACATGAACGCATTCGTTCAGAACTGTCAGCGCCTCGCTCGCGAGTTGCGCTGCTGCGTGATGCTCGTGCACCATACGGGGCATGCGCACAAGCAGCGCGCTCGCGGATCGAGCGTGCGCATCGGCGCGCTCGATGGCAGCTACGAAGTCGAGCGCGCGATCGCGAAGGTGATGGTCTGGGTGCGCAAAGCGAAGGACTGGCGCCAACCCGAGGAGCCCTACGTCGGCAGCCTCGAAGTTGTGGAGCTCGGCACCGACAGGAAGGGTCGCCCGCAAACGACGGTGCGCTTCTTGACCACGCCGCCAGAGCTCGCCGACGTCTTCGAGGCCTACCAAGGCGAGGAGCTGCCGGAGAACTTGCAGGCGGTGCTCGGCGCGCTCGACGACCTCGGCGGCGAGACGATCAAGCAGCAGGATCTAGCGAAGCTCGTAGGGCTCAAGCTGACGGCCACTCGGGAAGCTATTCGGGAACTGACAGCTTGGGACCTTATCGAGAAATCCGGTCCGATGCGAGGGAAGGCGGCGAGCTACAAGGTGACGGATCGGGGCCTGAGTTTTATCAGTTAAACCACTTGCAAGTTCACTTTGTCTAAACGTTGCAAGTCTATGGAGCCACATGAGTTACAACAGATTTGAGATCGTCGGCCGACGAACTCCGACGAACTGGAGCGTGTCTAAACGTCTAAATCCGACGAACTGTTGCAAGTTCACTTTGTCTAAACGTTGCAAGTCGCTGGCGGGACGAGAGTTAGGACGGATTTCAGTTCGTCGGCCGACGATCTCCGACGAACTGCGACGAACTGGAAAAAGGCCCCAGACGCACGTTCGTCGGTTCGCGGCGAACTGGGCACACCCCCCTATAGGGGGGTGCCCACCGCGACGAACTGCGGCCTCGTCGATTTTAGACAGGATTCTCAAACACCCGGTGACGGTATGAGCGGATACCAAATCTTCGCAATGGTGCACGGCGATCCGCGTCCCGAGCCGCGACCGCGCGCAACGCTCGGCGCCGACGGGAAGGCGCGGGTCTACGTTCCGAACTTCGCAGACGACTGGAAGCGAACGGTTCGCGAGGCGGTCGCGGCACAAGTCGCCGTCGACCTCGCATTCACTCACTTGCCGATCGAATCGGCGTTCGAGGTCGATCTCGTGTTCCGGTTTAGACGGCCGAAGAACCATTGGCGAACCGGACGTTTCGCAGGTCGGATCAAACCTCGGTGGCGGATCGTTCCCCACACGAACACGCCGGACATCGACAACCTGGCGAAGGCTGTCTTAGACTGCATCGGCGCATGGCGGAAAAAGCGCTTGCTGCCGCTGGTCTGGCTCGACGACGCTCAGGTGATTCGCCTGGATGCTCGAAAGCGTTGGGTGCGCGAAGGCGAGGTCGCCGGAGTGGACTTGGTGCTGACCGAGGTCGTAGCCGGATCGCAGGAGGCGCTAGAAGCGGCCTAGGATCGATCGAAATGCTCAAATAGGTCTCAAGGGTCGAGTTGAGAGAAGTCGCAGCAGAGAGCAACCTCGCGCGCCAGAGAAGTAGGGATAAATGCCATGAGTGAGCGGATTGGAGCAGATCGTCGGTGTGCGAGATGCGGGTGTTGCATCTCAAGCGGTGCGGCCGTGAAGCGTGGCTTCTTGGACTACCATAAGCACTGCTCGTCGATTTTGGACCGAGTGCGTCCGATGCCGACGCCGCGGCTGTCGCCGTATCAGCGAATCGTTCGGAACGCTGAGCTTGGGATGGGCGTTCGGTTGACGCCGGACGAAGTGGTGCAGATGGCGTCGGAGGACTCGATAACGCGCCAAGCGAAGGTAGACGATGTGGACGCTGCGATCACCCGGAAGGTAGAAGATGCGCTTGCACATCGAGCAGGGGTAGACGATGGCTGAACTCAATCCGCCAGCATTCGGGAATAGCGTTCCTCGCAAGATGTCGCTTGCGAAGAACGCTATGCCGTCATCGCGCAGCGAGCTCTTCGATCTGATCGCGATCGTTGCGAGGAAGGCGCGCGAGGAGGATTACGACCTCGAAGATGCGTTTTGGCAGATCGCCAAGCGGCTCGTCCAGGACGCTATGGACGGAGACGTCAAGGCGGCGAAGCTCGTGCTCGATCGCTTCTTCGGCCCGGTCGAGCACGCGCCCAAGGTGCAGCTCGAAGTCGACGTCGACGTGAACCAGACGAACCACGGTCAAGGGCCGCCGATCCCCTCGCCGGTCGAGCTGCGAGACAACGTCGTCAAGCTCATCGAGCTCGCTCAGAAAGGAACTGGCTTCGAAGTGGTTGACGCCGAGTTCGAAGAGGCTACTTTAGACAGCGACGAGGACGACGAAGAGAGTCTAATCCAGGAGCTGATCGGTGAGTGACGAATCACAACGGTGCGAGCAGTGCGTTTATTATGACCAGAACCGGGGAGGATTTTTCGGGTGGTGCCGCATTCGGGCACCTGTCACGTCGGAGAACGGGACGTTTTGGCCAGAGGTCAACCAAGACGACTGGTGCGGCGAGTTCAGAGCGAAGCCACCGGTCGCGAAGAACAAGACGCGACAGAAGAGGACGAAGCGATGAGTGACAAAGCAGCGGAAGCAGCAGAGATAGGAGCGGCTGCGTGGCGAGCAAAGTGCCTAGAGGCAGAGGCTCGTTGCGCTGAGATGGTCGCGCGGATCGAGCATCTCGAAAGGAAGATCGCCAAGCTCAAGACCGAGCGCCAAACTCTCGAATCGTCCTTTGCTCGCATGATGCGGGATACGGCCTTTTAGACATGGGCAAGGGAGAGGACGAAGCGATGAGCGATGGAGCGGCACTGCTACCAGCGGATTATGTGACTATAGGGCGAGCAGTTTGCGAAGCGGTCAAGAACGACGACCCCACGAAGCTAGTAGAGTCGTTGAAACGTGTGTCAAAACCGTTCAGCGAGTTACCAGCTGGCAGGAAGGTCCGACAACTCGCATCGCTCATGTACAGATGCGAGAAACGTGCTCTAGAGAATAGCACCTCTGAGCACGTCGCTCTTGGTATCAGAGAGGGTTTAAAGCTCGTCGAGGGTATGACGCAAGCGCTCATGCAGACGCGGCAAGGTCCTCATCCCGAGCTGCACGAACTGTTCGTGATCGTGCGCGGGCTTCGAACCGACGAGGAGCGCGCGGCGGATTTTGTGATGCGGGTGCACGGGATTCGAAAGCACCACGAGACTGAAGGCTACTTTTTAGACAGCGGAGACTACGATGGCTGACAACTGGAAGCACAGAAGCGCAGGGATGAAGTGCGTGACGTGCATGTGGTTCGTAGCGAAGACAGCTCATGGCTTGCAAGTCGGACGTTGCCGTAGGCGCGCCCCCACGATGAGCGGCTACCCCGTGGTGTTCCCTAGCGACTGGTGCGGGGATCACAAGTTAGACGAAACGAAGACACGAGAAGAGGAAGTGACGAAATGACTCAGAAGTACATCGGCGTCAAGATGGTCGAAGCGTGGGAGCAGGAGAAGGACGGAGAAGCTGGCTACGCGGTCAAGTATCCGGATGGCTACATCTCGTGGTCACCGAAAGCGGTGTTCGAGGCCGCCTACTTCCCTCTCGGCGAAGACAACGACGGGACAGCGATCACAGAGCAGAACGTGCTCGACATGCTCGAACGCGAAGGTGACGACGTCTACGAGGGAGCAGAAGTCGTTCGCATGGCGAACCACACGGTCGTTTGCGAAGCGACTCGAACAGGCTTCACGCTTGTCGAAGAGTCGGCGTGCGTCAGCCCAGAGAACTACTCCGACGCGATCGGGGCGCGGCTTGCGCGCGACAAGATCAAACAACGCGTCTGGCATGTACTAGGCTTCGTGCTCGCGTGGGCGCGCAACGGTCTGAAGTTCGCTCAAGCCGAGCGAAAGTATCGAGAGTTGCACGACGAAAAAGCCGGAGCTTCGGAGCTGTGACAGGCACCGCGACGCACTACTGCGAGACGTGTCAAAAGAAGACGACGCACGTCCTAGTCGAGTATGCGGGACTGGGCTGGGCGCTTCGATGTGTTTGTTGCGGTATGCTCGTTCAGGTTGACATCCACGAAGACGAGGATTAGACTTGGCGCATCGTGCGGACCTCTTGCTGGGATCACGGCGAGCATCGCTCATCCGGAGCCGCCCCGGTGAACAATACGATGAAGTCCTAGGGGCTCTGGAGTTCGCCCGGAGCCTCAGGCATCCTTGAGGAACGATGCGACGGCGCTTTCAAGTCGACGACGTCCTCGATGCCTTCGAGGCCTACTGCCCCTACGTCATCGGGAACCCG